>NZ_JAKVOI010000001.1:3300000-3567184 GCF_022482905.1 Clostridium sp. | reverse complement strand
GTAGAAAAGATACTGTTGGGCAAATCCTGAAAATTTTCCAAACTTATTTATTCCAAAATCCCTTATTTTCTTCAGTGAAACGTCCGGGGCAAGATAAAAGTGGATCATCGCCCTCTTTACCCATACATCTACAGGAAAAGCTGAATACTTCTGCATTGAAAACAGCATTATACAATCCGCTACCTTGGGACCTATTCCCATAAACTTTTGAAGCTCTCTATGGCATACTTGATCCTCCTGATTCTTAATCCAGTGAATATCATATTTTTCATCATACTCTTCATTTTCATGATTTCCCAGAGAATATATTTTTGAAACAGTATCTTTTATATATTTGTTTCTAAAACCGGTGCCGCAATTCTGAAGCTCCTCCATACTGGCTGTATTCAGACTTTCTATAGTTGGGAAACTGTAATATGTCTTATCTTTGTATTTTATCTCTTCTCCCCATTTTTTACTTATATTTTTTATGGCACGCTTTATCATTGGAATTCTGTTATTGGCCGATATTATAAAAGATATTATCAGTTCGAATGGCTCCTGTTGAAGCAGTCTCATGCCATATCCAAATCTTATCGATTCTCTCAAGGTACTGTCGCTGCTTAAAACATTTTTTATCTCACCGTAATCCCTATACAGGTCAAAATACTTTACCCATATATTTCTAAAATCATCCTCATTTGTATTATATATGATTACATCGTCTTTGCTTTTTTCAACTTCAATAACCCTTCCAAAAGCTACGCCTATGTAATTGCCATTATTCTGCCTATCCCATCTGAAGCACTGTCCGCAGTCAAATATGTGTTCCAGTTCAAAATTTCTTACATCTTTCACAACTATACCGTCTTTAAAATTTTCTACATAGTTAAAGTCCATTTTCGTCCCTCTTCCGTATATGAATATATTTTTATTATACTATAGTAATTGCCCATATGATTTTAAATTATAAAAAACTGTGCCCGATAAATAAGCACAGTTTTTTATTCAAAATATATTTTATTTAGTCTTCAAGTACTCGTCTATGGCCTTTGCAGCTTTTTTGCCTGCACCCATTGCAAGAATTACAGTAGCTGCACCGGTTACAGCATCTCCGCCGGCATATATTCCTTCTCTTGATGTCTTACCCGTTTCATCTTCTGCAATTATGCATTTTCGTCTGTTTATCTCAAGTCCTTTTGTTGTAGATGATATGAGTGGATTTGGTGACGTTCCCAGGGCCATTATAACAGTATCTACATCTATATCGAATTCCGAGCCCTTTATTTCAATAGGTCTTCTTCTGCCGGATGCATCCGGTTCACCGAGTTCCATCTTTATACACCTTATTCCACTGACCCATCCTTTCTCATTGCCAAGTATGGCTACTGGATTAGTGAGAAGATTGAATTTGATTCCTTCCTCTTGTGCATGATGAACTTCTTCTGCCCTTGCCGGAATTTCTCCTGCTGACCTTCTGTACACAATATGTACTTCCGCCCCCAGCCTCAGAGCTGTTCTTGCTGCATCCATTGCAACATTTCCACCGCCTACTACGGCAACCTTTTTTCCTGCCTTTATAGGTGTATCATAGTCGTCCCTGAATGCCTTCATAAGATTGCTTCTCGTCAGGAATTCATTTGCAGAAAATACCCCATTCAAGTTTTCTCCTGGTATGCCCATAAATCTTGGCAGTCCTGCTCCAGAGCCTATGAATACAGCATCAAAACCTTCCTCATCTAAAAGTTGATCTATAGTAACAGTTCTTCCAACTATAACATCAGTATCTATTTCAACTCCCAGTTTCTTTACATTTTCAACTTCGTGCTGCACAACTGTATCCTTTGGAAGCCTGAACTCCGGAATTCCATAAACAAGTACTCCGCCTGCCTTATGGAGTGCTTCAAATATGGTGACCTTGTATCCAAGCTTCGCCAGATCTCCAGCACAGGTAAGTCCTGATGGACCACTTCCTATAACAGCAACTTTTTTACCGTTGCTCGGTTTTCTCTGGGAAAGATCTACATTATTTTCTCTTGACCAGTCAGCTACAAACCTTTCAAGTTTACCTATAGCAACAGCCTCCCCTTTTATTCCAAGAACACACTTGCCTTCACACTGGCTTTCCTGTGGACATACCCTTCCACAGACTGCCGGGAGCGCACTTGATTTGGCTATTATTTTCGCAGCTTCTTCAAAATTTTCATTTTTAACCTGTTCTATAAATTGAGGTATGTTTATTGAAACTGGACACTGTGTGACACACATCGGCTTTTTACAATTCAAACATCTCGAAGCTTCCTTAATGGCTTCCTCCTTAGTATATCCAAGACATACCTCGTCAAAATTAGTTGCCCTCACCTTCGGATCCTGTTCCTTTATTGGAACTCTTCTCATCTTATCTGCAGCCATTATTTGTCACCTCCACATTCGCATCCTTTTCTATGAAAGGTATCTCCTTCTTCTGCCTTCAAAATCTTTCTTCCTTCTTCAGTTTTGTACATAGCCTGCCTTCTCATAGCTTCATCGAAATTCACAAGATGGCCGTCAAATTCAGGACCATCCACACAGGCAAATTTTACTTCACCGCCTACAGTAACTCTGCATGCACCACACATTCCAGTTCCATCCACCATTATAGGATTTAAACTTACTATGGTTTTTATGCCATACTCTTTTGTAAGTTTGGACATAAACTTCATCATTATCATAGGCCCTATTACAACTGCATGATTATATTTTTTTCCCTCTTTTTCAATGAGATCCTTAAGTTTGTCTGTAACAAATCCCTTGTATCCATAACTTCCGTCATCGGTAGCTACATACAAGTTACCGGCAACAGCTTTTAACTCATCCTCAAAAAGCAGATAATTCTTGGATTTGCATCCTACAATCACATCTGCCTTGATTCCATGGGCATTGAGCCATTTAACCTGCGGATAGACTGGAGCTGTTCCAACTCCACCTGCTACAAATATGATATTCTTCTTTTTAAGTTCCTGTTCACTTTCGTTGGTTAAATCTGATGGCTGACCAAGTGGTCCAACAAAATCACTAAAATACTGACCCTCTTCATATTGAGCCATTTCTTTAGTAGATTTACCAAGTGTTTGAAAAACTATTTTTACTGTTCCCTTCTCAGCATCATAATCACAAATCGTAAGAGGGATTCTTTCACCCTTCTCATCAATTCTGACTATGACAAATTGTCCTGGAAGACAGGACCTTGCTACTCTCGGTGCCTCTACATCCATAGAAAATATGTTGGGCGCAAGAGCTTTTTTGTCTACAATTTTATACATCTTTTATTCACCCCATCTGTAAAACTTATAAAAACTTATAAAAATATTTTGACTATAAGCCTTTATAATTATATCATATTGATACAGCAATTTCACTGTATTTAACACAATTGAAAAAAGAATTCCGGATTAATTGTCAGTTAATCCGGAATTCTTTCAATATGTTCACTAATCAATTATCTTGAATAGTCAAAAAATCCTTTTTTAGTCTTTCTACCCAGCCATCCTGCTCTTACATATTTTCTGAGCAGTGGATGAGCTCTGTACTTTGAATCCCCTGTTTCCTTGTAAAGTACATCCATAATTGCAAGACATACATCAAGTCCAATAAGATCTCCCAAAGACAATGGTCCTATCGGGTGGTTCGCACCAAGCTTCATAGCTTTATCAATGTCTTCTGCTGAAGCTATTCCCTCTGCATAAATTCCTACTGCTTCATTTATCATTGGTATCAATATCCTGTTTACAACAAATCCTGGAGCTTCTGCTACTTCTACAGGATCTTTTTCTATTGCAACTGAAAGTTCCTTTACTGCATCGAAAGTTTCCTGAGAAGTAGCTATACCTCTTATTATCTCAACCAATTTCATAACAGGTGCAGGGTTAAAGAAATGCAGTCCTATAACTTTATCACGTCTGTTTGTAGCAGATGCTATTTCTGTTATTGACAGTGAAGAAGTATTGGAAGCAAGAATAGTTTCCGGTTTACATATTTTATCAAGATCTCCAAATATCTGTTTCTTGATATCCATATTTTCAACTGCTGCTTCTACTACTAGATCGAAATCAGCTGCCTTGTTGAGGTCAACTGTTCCATTTATTCTGGAAAGTACAGCATCAGCATCTGCCTGTGATATTTTTCCCTTCGATACTCTTTTATCGAATCCCTTTTTTATTCCTGAAATTCCTCTTTCAACAAACTCTTCTTTTATATCTCTTATTGTTACTTCGCAACCTTTAGCTGCAAAAGCCTGAGCTATTCCAGATCCCATTGTGCCGGCTCCAAGAACAAATACTTTTTTCATACTTATTTTCCTCCTTGATAAGTTAAATATTTTAATTTTGAAATCATATCTATATGATTTCAAAAATAAAGCCTATATATGTGGAAAAACATTATTACTCAATTATTTTATTTATTTTTAAAGGATTTGTCTCTCTTTTCAAGGAATGCACCCATTCCTTCTTTTTGATCTTCTGTAGCGAAACATTCTCCAAATACTTCTGATTCATATGCTATACCAGTATCTATATCTGTCTGTATACCCTTATTGATAGCCGCTTTACACAGCTTTACAGCTATCGGTGCATTGGCAGCTATTTGATTTGCAGTTGACTTTGCTTCATCCAGCAATGCCTCTGGTTCTACTACCTTATTTACCAATCCTACCCTAAGTGCCTCATCTGCATTTATGATCTTGGAAGTATATATGAGTTCCTTAGCTATTCCAGTACCTACCAGTCTTGGGAGTCTTTGAGTTCCTCCAAATCCTGGAGTGATTCCAAGTCCTGATTCCGGCTGACCGAATTTAGCTTTTGATGAAGCTATTCTTATGTCGCAAGCCAAGGATATTTCACATCCTCCACCTAATGCAAATCCATTTACCGCTGCAATAACCGGTTTTTCCAAATTCTCTAATTTTCTAAATACTTTATTCCCCAAAATTCCAAATTTTCTTCCGCCGGATGCATTTAAACCTTTCATTTCTGATATATCAGCACCTGCAACAAAAGATTTTCCTGCGCCTGTAAGTATTACAGCCAATATTTCATCGTCGGCAGCAATTTTATCGATTACAGAATCGATTTCAACCAGTGTTTCTGAATTAAGTGCATTAAGAGCCTTCGGTCTATTGATTGTAATTAAGGCTATTTTCCCTTCTTTTTCAAAAATAACATTTTTAAAATCCATATTAAACCTCCACAATTATATTGTTGTGATATTATTAACAATAAATTGTTAATAATATCACAAGTTTAATTATAAAAATAACTTCATTTTTTTAACCTCAGTTATTATTATATACCCTACCTCAATACATTTCAATAAAAATCCAAACAAAATTTAATTTATTTTTAAATTTTAAAGTACTTATATTGTTTTTTATATTGAATTGTTCTGATCTATATCGTTCAGCAGACAGCTGAGTGTTAATAAACTGTCACTCAAATGAACATTTTCAACCTTTACATCTTCAGGTACAACCAAATCCACCGGGGCAAAATTCCATATTCCCTTAACTCCATTTTTAACAAGTATATCACATACATTTTGTGCATTATTGTTAGGCACACAATTTATTCCTATGTCTATGTGATTTTCCTTCAGATAATCACTAAGATAATCCACATCCCGTATTTCTATATCCCTGATTCTTATCCCTATAAGCTTGGGATTTCTTTCAAAAATGGCTTTCAGGCAAAATCCCAATTTATCAAATCGAGTATAATTGGCAAGAGCCTGGCCTATATTCCCGGCACCAATTATCACTGTATTGTAAACTTTTGTAAGTCCAAGTATATTTCTTATCTGACTGTACAATTCACTTACATTGTATCCATATCCCTGCTGTCCAAAGTCTCCAAAACAATTTAGATCCTGTCTTATCTGTGAAGCTGTAAATCCTATAGTCTCACTTAATTCCTTGGAAGATATCCTGTCAACATCATTTCTCATAAGATCGCCCAAATATCTGTGATATTTTGGAAGTCTCTTTATAACTGCCATTGATATATTTTTTTTTCTATCCATAAACTGCACCTCGTATTTATTTAATATTTAATCTGCGACTTATACTCATTATATTATTCCTTTGTATATTTATATCATATCATTTTAATATACTAATACAAATTCTTATTTAATAGTATTATTTCTAACTATTAAATGTCAATAGTATCCGTCGTCTATTTCATATAAATTTAATAATTTAATGCAGAAAAACAAATACAACTAATTTCAAATAGTACTACAAAAATATCAGTATAAATAGTAAAATATAATGGTTAAGGACGGTGTTTATACTATGGTAATTTTAAGCTGCAAAAATATCCACAAAAGTTATGGAATAGATACTATATTGAACAATATAACCTTCAACATAAACGAAGGTGAAAAAGTCGGTCTGATAGGACCAAACGGTGCTGGCAAGTCTACCTTGTTCAAAATTCTCACAGGAGAACTTGAACATGACAGTGGAGATTTATTTATAGATAAAACTAAAACTTTAGGTTACCTGGCACAGCATTTATCTTTGAATTCCTCCAACACAGTATATGAAGAAATGATGCTGGTTTTCAAGGAGCTAATCAATCTGGAAAAAAAATTATCAGATTTAGAAACTTTAATGGGTGAACCTTATGATAAAAACAATGAAGAATATCACAACAAATTGATAAACAACTATACAACGTATTCTGAACTCTATACAAACAATGGTGGTTATACATATAAGGCAGACATAAACAGGGTATTGAAAGGACTTGGATTCTTTGAAAGTGACTTCGACAAAAAAATAGATCTTCTAAGCGGCGGTCAGAAAACCCGGATTGCACTCTGCAAGCTTCTTTTAACAAAACCAGATATTCTTCTGCTGGATGAACCTACAAATCATCTCGATTTGGAAGCAATAGAATGGCTTGAAGATTATCTTAAAAATTACAAGGGCACAGTTATTCTCATATCACATGACAGATATTTTCTGGATTCGGTAACATCTATAACTGCAGAATTGATAAACGGGCATGTTAATTTTTACAATGGAAGTTATACAAAATTCATAGATTTGAAAGAAAAAGATTACGAATCCCAGCTTAAGGCTTATAATATTCAACAGGCAGAAATAAAAAGGCTGGAATCCATAATCGAAAAGTACAGATCCTTCAATAGAGAGAAGAGCATAAAAGCTGCTGAAAGCCGCCAGAAAATGCTGGATAAAATCGAAAGAATAGATGCACCTGACAACCCTCCCAAGCTAAAGGACATAAATTTCAAGTCCAAAGTAAAAAGTGGAAATGACGTTCTCCACATAGAGAATCTACAAAAGAACTTCGGTGAAAAAGAGCTTTTTTCGAATGTAAGTTTTGATGTCAAAAAAGGTGAAAAAATCGCTATAATTGGAGAAAACGGAAGGGGAAAAACCACACTTTTTAGAATAATAAACAATGAACTGAATAATTATGAAGGTATTTGTTCCATAGGTAAAAATGTATTTATCGGCTACTACGATCAGGAACAATCGGATTTGAATATGGATAAAACAATTATAGATGAGGTATGGGATGAATTTCCAAAGCTCACAACCACTGAAATAAGAAATGCCTTGGCGTCATTTTTATTTACAGGTGATGACGTCTTTAAAACTATCTCTTCTCTAAGTGGTGGAGAAAAATGCAGAATAAATTTATTGAAATTGATTCTATCCAGGGCAAACTTTTTACTTCTAGATGAACCTACAAATCATCTTGACATCATGTCCCGTGAAGCTCTGGAAAAGGCTCTTCTGGAATATGATGGAACAGTACTTTTAATATCTCATGACAGATATTTCCTAAACAAAGTAATTGATAAAATATATGAATTGGGCAAAGATGGAATAAAGGAGTATTTAGGCAACTACAACTATTATGCAGAGAAGAAAAAAAGTCCTCTTAGATTTGAAGAAAACTGCAATAATACCGGAAAGACAAAAACCCAGATCAATCATGAAAAGAGGAAGAAAAAAGAGCTTCAACAAATAGAGAATGAAAAGAATCTTAGAATAAAAAATATAGAGGATGAAATAACAAATCTGGAAAGTAAAATTTCAGAAATTCAAAAAAAGCTGTGTCTGAAGGAAGTATATTCAGACTCGGAAGAAAGCGAAAAGATAAACAAAGAACTTTTAAATGCACAGAACAAACTGGATGAATTGTACACAGACTGGGAGTCTTCTATATAATAGAAAAACTCCCACATAAAATCATCTCACATTTTAAAATATTCTTTTAATCTTTTTACCTTGCTCCTGCTTATTGGTATTTCTGATTTTTCTCTGTCATTCATAACCAGTTTATATGTTCCATTAAACCATGGATACATTTCCTTTATATTGTCCATATTTACAAGATAACTTCTGTGTACTCTGAAAAAGTTAGTTTTTTTTTCAATTTGGCTAAGGGTACAGCCTATAAAATATCTTTTTTCAGCTGTTTTAACATATGTCTTTTCATCCTCTATATAGCAAAAAAATATGTTATCTATATCCAGGAATATTATCTTCCCATTTTTATAACAGGGAATTCTCTTTGCCAGTTTCTTCTCCCTGTCAAGCTTATCCATTATCTCATTCAGCATTTCCGGCAGTGAATCCACATTTCTCAATTTATCATTCCACTTTTTTCTCAATCTATTTACGGTAACATCTATTCTTTTTTCATTGAATGGCTTCAATATATAATCAAGCGCATATAATTTAAAAGCTTCAACTGCATATTCTTCATAGGCCGTTATAAATATAATATCAATTGAACTATCAATATTTTTAACTTCTTTTGCAAGTTCAATTCCATTCTTAAGAGGCATATTTATATCTAAAAATACTGCATTTGGTTTTTTAGACTTTACCAGTCTCATGCCCTCATCGCCATTAGTTGCTATCCCATGGATTTCTATATCATCATAACTGGATATTATATACTCAAGTTCCTGTGCCGATGGGATTTCATCTTCCACAATAATACAACTCAACTTATCATCCATTTAAAGTAAAAGCCTCCTTTATTGGTATAATAAAGCTTATTTTGGTACCCTTATGCGGTGAAGTTTCTATATCAATTCCATAATCCTCACCATACAACAGTTTCAAGCGTTCATTCACATTTTTGAGTCCTATACCCGGCCACTTGCTTGTTACATAATTCAATCTGTCACTGTCCATGCCGACACCAGTGTCTTCTATTGAAAACAGTATATTTGAATTTTTACCTTGCACCAGAACAGCTTTTAAAAAAATACTGCCCCCCTCGGCCTTCGGAAGTATACCATGCTTTACAGCATTTTCTACAATAGGCTGAAGGACAAATACAGGCACTCTTTTGTCCATCAAAAAATCCGGTATGTTTATAATTAGCCGCAGTCTGTCACCAAACCTGGCTTCTTCTATTGAAAGATATGACTTGATAAATTCTATTTCATCTCCAAGTGTTACAAACTCCTCCTGTTTTTTTAGAGTCTGTCTGAAATAATTTGACAGATCTACTATCAGTTCTCTGGCCTTCAAAGGATTTGTTCTGCAAAGTGAAGCAATTGTATTCAATGCATTAAACAGGAAGTGGGGTTCTATCTGTGCTCTGAGAGCCTTGAATTTGGCCGTAGATGCTTCCTGTGCCAGCTTATTCAATTTATAAAGTTCTATCTGATTCGACAGCAAATCACTCAATTCTTCAACAAACTGCTTAAAATAAACGTTCAAATGTTTTTTGGACTTTACCCCAAGTCCAAGCATCCCTTCAAAGCCAGAATTGCGCACATTAAAAGGCATACAGATAAAAAACAGTTTCTCTCCTTTATTTGATATTTCCATAATTTCGCAATGTGGATTTAAATAGTAATTCTTTAACTTGCAGTTTAATTCTATTTTATCCAATTTGGTCCCGGAATACGCCAGAAGGTTATTTTTATCTCCAATAAAAACTCCTTCTATGTCTGACATCTCATATATTATCTGTGATACATTCCGTGCAGTTTCCGGATTAAGTCCCCGACGCATATAGTTGACAGTTTTCTGTGCAATGCTAAGTGCTTTCTGTGCATGAATTGCTCCAATTCTATTATATGATTCCCTTGCATTTTTAATTATATTTACAAAGATTGCTGCTCCGAAGGAGTTTATCAATATCATGGGAAGAGCTATAGTACATACCAATTTGAAAGCTTCATCAAAAGGTCTTGAAAATATTAGAATTATAGCCATTTGAATTATCTCTGCAGCAACTGTACCTGCAAATATATGTTTTACTTTGAAATCCCCATCTTTTGAGTACTTTCTAACAGCCGCACCTATCAATCCCTCAGAAATCGTGGCTATGGCACAGGCAAATGCAGTAAACCCTCCAAGAAAATACCTGTTGAGACCGCTTACAATTCCTACCGAGACCCCAACCAAAGGTCCACCTATGTAGCCGGCGACAACCGCAGCTATAGGTCTTGTATTGGCTATGGCATCATTAAATCCTATGTTGTGGTTAATATTGCTTATAACATGTGCCTGTACATTTATTCCAGTATAATTTCCAATAATACCTAAAGCACTAAAAAATAGCACAAGCAAAAATTTATCTGTAATTTGAATCTCATCTCTACTAATCAAATTCCTAAAAAATCGAGTTTGATTATACATATATGCCGCCAAAGCTATTAATGACATACTTTCAAGCAGTTGTACATATATCACACCAATCCCCCCAAACAGAATAAAGCTATATTTTTATTCTTTACTAATTATGAATTGTTGTCAAGATATAAATTCTCTCTGCCAATCAACCACCTATTATTACAATTCATAGTTGATTTTTATCACTTCAAGGAATTTTAATATAAAATTTGTGTATAAAGTATTAATATATATATGAAATCGATTTAATAAACTTTACTATTCGCAAATATTAAATTAGGGAGGGGTTTTATGAACTCAATAGTACTTGTAATAGTAGGCGCACTCGTATTAGTTTTAGGTTATAGGTTTTATGGATCTTTTATTGCAGCAAAGGTACTTGTTCTAGATGAAACAAGGGAGGTACCATCAAAGAAATTTGATGATGGACATGACTATGTTCCAACCAACAAATGGGTACTGCTAGGCCATCATTTTGCGGCAATTGCCGGTGCAGGGCCACTTATAGGACCTGTTCTTGCAGCACAATTCGGATATCTTCCAGGTACTCTATGGATCTTAATTGGAGGTGTTCTTGCAGGCGGCGTTCATGACATGGTTATTTTATTTGCATCAGTCCGACAAGATGGACAATCCATTGCAGAAATTGCAAGGAAGAATCTCGGCGAGAGGATGGGACTTATCACATCCATTTCAGTTATATTCATACTTGTAATAACCATGGCCGGTCTGGGCCTTCCTATTGTAAATTCACTATACAACAGTCCCTGGGGAACCTTTACTGTAGGTTTCACAATTCCTGTAGCTATTTTTATCGGTATATATCTTAAATTCTTAAGACCGGGGAAAATAGCAGAAGCTACCATCATAGGAATGCTTCTTATTCTTGTGGGTGTTATTGCAGGACCTTATGTCCAACATTCATTTCTGGCACCATATCTGACTTTCAATTTAAAACAAATGTCACTTATTCTTGCCCTTTATGGATTTTGTGCATCGGTTCTTCCTGTATGGCTTTTACTTCTTCCGCGTGATTACCTGAGCACCTACATGAAACTTGGCGTTATAGGACTTCTTGTAATAGGTATAATACTTGTAAGGCCTACACTTCAAATGCCTGCAGTTACACAATTTATAAGTGGAGGAGGTCCTATAGTTCCAGGCAAGGTCGTTCCATTTGTATTCATAACTATTGCCTGTGGTGCATTATCAGGATTCCATTCTCTAATAGGTACGGGAACTACACCTAAGCTTATATCAAATGAAAAGGACATACTGCCTATAGGTTATGGTTCCATGATTATAGAATCCTTTATAGCACTTATGGCATTGATTGCAGCAACCTGTCTTCCTACTGCCGACTATTTTGCCATAAACTCTGCACCAGCTGCCTTTGAAAAATTGGGTATGATCCCAAAAGAGCTCCCTATGCTGTCTCAGATGGTAGGAGAACAGCTTGCAGGAAGACCCGGTGGATCTGTATCCCTTGCAGTTGGTATGTCCTATGTATTCTACAAAATACCCGGCATGAAAGGATTGATGTCTTACTGGTATCACTTCTGCATAATGTTTGAGGCATTGTTCATACTTACAACTATAGACTCCGGTACAAGAATAGGAAGATATCTATTTCAGGACTTATTGGGCAAAGTATACGAACCATTTAAAAGAAGAGACTCCTGGTTCAACATTATATTTTTCAGCTTCCTGATGTCATTCTCCTGGGGCTATCTGCTTTATACAGGAAATATTTCTACAATATGGCCTCTGTTTGGTGTAGCAAATCAGAGCCTTGCAGCTATAGCCTTTGCAATAGGTACATCGGTACTTATAAGAATGGGAAAGAAAAAGTATATACCTATGACAGTACTTCCTATGGCGTTTATATCTGTAATGACCCTTGCAGCTTCCATTACAAATATATTCTCAAATTATATACCAAACGGCAAACACCTGCTTGTAGTACTTTCTTTTATACTTATAGCAATACTTGTAGTCATATTGTATGAAAGCATAAAACATTGGATTAAAGATTTAAAATCCGGTGACTACGATAATTTAAATGAAAACAGTGTAGTTTAATTGTTATAATTTAAAGAGGCTGCGGCACTATTTTTAGCGCCGCAGCTTTTATTATTCAAACAAATTGAAGGTTGTGCTAAATATATTTTCACTGTCTTTTATCTTCTGTTCATTTCCAAGTACACATAAGTAATTCTGTTTCATTATCTCTGAAACAACCGGAGCAAGTTTTTTTACATTCTCAACCGTAGTTCTCAAAATTTCCTCTCTTTCTCTTTGAAGATCTTCATAAGTTATATTCTTAATGAAATTTTCAAATGCCCTCTGGCCGCTAGCTGAAGGTGAAAGCGGATAATCCAAGTCAGATATGGTTCCTATTATATACTTGCTCATCTGTCTATTGTCGGCTTCAAATTTCACAAAAAATTCCCCGGCACTGTCATATACATCGAGAGTCTTATCCAGATTCGGGTCCCTGTAGGATGTAAAAAATACATTCCCATTTCTTAAAAATGCGGAGAAACAGCCATAGGCACCACCCTGAACTCTGACCTGATTCCACAAATAGTCATAATTTGCTATAGACTTCAAGACCTGCATGCTTCCATTATAGGAATAACCAAGTTTTCTGAAATTATAGGCTTTAGCTACATACTGTACTTTTCCCGAAGTCATCAGTCCTTCATTTTTAACCTCCAGTTTAAAGTCGTATTTATTGTGCTTGACATCGTCCTTTTGAAGATTGCCGTATATTTCATCTACACTGCTCCCAAATATATCATAGTCTTTTGAATCGCATGTAACACCTGACATCAAATTGTTTTTATTGAAAATAAGCGATGCAGCTTTTTTCAAATTGGCACTTATTTTTTCCTTCTCGGCATCAAAGTTCTTTTCCCTATCACAAATAAATTTATAGAATCCAAGTCCGTTCAGCAAATCATCATATTTCCCCATGTTTGAAAAATAGGACATTGCTCTATTTGCAGCTACAACATGGCCTCTGTCAAACATTATCATTTCCATTCTCGACTTGGTTTCCTGGATTATTTCCTTTATACGCTTGTATTCATCAAATTTGCTGTAATTCACAATTTCATTCACAAGCTTTGAAAGCTTCTCCATGTTATTTCTCAATACCTTGGATCTTACTATGAACTTTGGATAAAACACATCTATATTCCTACTGTCATAAAGGGATTCTGCTATAAAGTTTATACCTCCAGTATATATATTTATATCATTGGACAGTTCTCCATAGTCATAATGCTCAGTACTTATCTTTCCAAGTACGGTACCCAGAAGTGAGACATATGGTATCAATTCCTTTTCCACCGTATCTGATCCAAAATACAGGTTCACATAGATAATTCCATTGGTAAATGCAGGGTGAAACAAGGTTTTTACACCATAATCCTCTTTTTCAACCAACTCCAGATTCTTTGCCTTTTTCTCTATATCCGATACGGACAAAAGGGGTATCCTTTCCAAGTCTTCCTTTTTATCCTCGGTTCTCTGTCTGTCATGTAAATTTTTTGCATCCAGGATTATTTTATCCACTTCACCTTCACTAAGTTTCTCCTTGAATGTCCTGAGTTCATTTTTTAAATTTTGTTCCTTTTTCTCCTCAAGGCCTTTTTCAGGTTTAACCATTATAAATGAACTGTGATTGTTATTTAAAATATACTTTTCTATAAGTTCTTCAAAATAGTTATCTTTCAGTGAAGATTTTATATCCTTCAAATTTTCCTCATATGCAAGATGTATCCATGGTTTCGCATCATAAAGCCATCCATCCATGGCCTTCATCCCGTAAATCAGGCCTTTGGGATATCCCTGGTAGTCAGCCTCCCTCAATCTGAATTCTTTTATATTGATAGATGCCTCCACCAGTTTTTCATCTATTCCATTATCTACAAGTTTTTGAAGTGTATTTGTGACCAGCTCCTTAAACCTGTCTTTTTCACTTTCATTGGAATTTTTAACTACTATACTGAACATGGGCTGAAGCATACTTGCCTCAAAAGTTCCAAAGGCATCTTTCCCTATATTTGCATCTATCAAGGCCTTTTTCAACGGGGAGGATGGTGTTTCGAGAAGCATATGCTCCAGTATGTCAAATGCCAGATAGAGCTTTGAATCCACTGCACTTCCCACAGAGTAGTTCAAACTTAGAAATGTCTTGTCTTCATATTTTTCACTGCTTGATATAGGATAATTTATAATCATTTCCCTTTTATTTTCAAATGAACTTTCCCTGCGAAGATGTGAATCCACATCTATTCTGTTGAATTCTTTCAAGTAATTATCATTTAAGAATTTAAGCTTTTCTTCTATATCCATATTTCCATACAGATATATATAGCTGTTTGAAGGGTGATAGTACCTGCTGTGAAATGCGAGAAATTCATCCTGTGTAAGTTCAGGTATTACGTCCGGATCTCCTCCTGATTCAACTGCATACTGGGTATCGGGATAAAGTGACTCCGAAATTTTTCTGAACAATATGGACTCGGGAGATGAAAATGCCCCCTTCATCTCATTATATACTACACCTTTATACGTTAAATCGGCATCCTTATTGTCAAGTTCATAATGCCATCCTTCCTGCATCATGATTTCCGGATACTTATATATGTTTGGATAAAAAACTGCATCAAGATATACGTCCATAAGGTTTTCAAAATCCCTGTCATTTACACTTGCAACAGGATACATGGTTTTGTCCGGGAAAGTAAAGGCATTTAAAAAAGTATTCAATGAACCTTTGACAAGTTCAACAAAAGGTTCTTTCACCGGGAATTTTCTTGAGCCGCATAATACTGAATGCTCAAGTATATGCGGTATTCCCTTGCTGTTTTCCGGCGGGGTCCTGAAACTTATGGCAAACACCTTGTTCTCATCATCATTTTTCAGAAAGAATAATCTGGCACCACTTTTTTCATGTTCGAAAATCATTCCGGTAGAATTCAACTCGGCTATATCCTTTTTTTCTATAAATTTAAAGCCACTGTAACTTTCTCCTATATTCATTTACAATCTCCTCTCATATTTATCAATTAAGTTGAAGCCATTTGTCTAGATCTTCATAATACTTTTCGGCTTCCTTATAACCCTGTTCATAAAGTTCAACAAGCTTTTTTCTGTCCTTCTCTATTCTCTTGACCTTCATTGCCTGCAAGGGGCGTATTACAAATGTCTTCCCAAGTCTTTCCAATTTCTCAATATATTTTATTGTATCATTATATTTTTTATAACGGTTTATCATGGAATCTATCAGACCTTTGTGGGAAGCATAAACCTTTCTCACCAGGAATTTAAATTTAAGTGGTTTTTTAACATAACCCTTATTTCTGGTAAGTATGACTACATTTTTATTATTCCCATCTTCAATGGATTTTTTCACAGGTATGGGGTCCGAAATCCCTCCATCGAGAAGATTTATACCATTATATTTTACAATAGGTGACATAAAAGGTAAACTGCTGGAGGCCTTAATAATATCCAGTACATCGTCCATGCACTCATCCTTTTCAAAATACACAGGTTTTCCATTGTCACAGTCAGTTGTACCTATAACAAATTTTTCCTTTGAATTTTTAAAAGCTTCCATATTGAAAAGTTCCAATTTATTTGGTATTTCATCAAATATAAAATCAGAGCCAAATATTCCCTTTCTTGAAATCCAGTTCCTTATGCTCAAATATCTCGGATCATCAATATAATCTATATTGATTCTCTTATTTCTTCCCTTCTGCCTTGAAATATAGGACGCAGCATTACAGGCACCCATTGAAACCCCTATTACATATGGAAAGTATAGATTCTTCTCCATAAAAAAATCCAGGACTCCTGCTGTATACAGTCCTCTCATTCCTCCGCCTTCCAGAACCAAACCTACTTTTTCCATATTCTATTATCCTCCTCTGAAATTATGAAATTATAAATATTCTAACATAAATAAAAAATAGGATTCAACATAAAATGCCCCATTTTATGTTGAATCCCACAATATTTATAAAATTTATTTAAATCTAATTAAAAGCTGTCCTGATTTAACCTGCTGTCTTTCTTTGACAAATATTCCGTCTATAATGCCGTCTTCACCAGCAGTTATATTTGTCTCCATTTTCATGGCCTCTATAACTACAAGGCTCTGACCTTCTTTTACATTATCACCGGGATTTACAAGTATTTTTACAATGGTTCCAGGTATGCTCGCACCTATCTCCTTCTCGCTGTCAGGATCTACCATGGTAATCCCTTCTTCATAGGAATGTACAGCTTCCATACTTGCTCTATCCTTAATTCTGACATCTCTCCTGTTTCCATCTACCTCAAATACCAAATATCTATAGCCTTCCGAATCGACCTTTCCTATTTCAAGTAAATGTATAATAAGTGTCTTTCCCTCGGCTATGTTAATTTCACAAGTTTCACCTTCCCGGAGCCCATGAAAGAATATATCGCTTCCCATGCAGCTGAAATCTCCATGTTCTTTCAAATATTTCAGGTAATCTTCATATACATCTGGATATAGGGCATAACTCAATAATTCCTTGTTTGAAAACTCTCTCTTGTATTTTTTTGAAAGGTCTTCCTTTATCCTGTCGAAATCTTCTGGCGGAAGCAGTTCCCCCGGCCTCCCATCAAGAGGCCTTTCACCTTTGAGAACTAATTTCTGGAGCTTTTCAGGAAATCCTCCCATTGGATGTCCCATCATTCCTTTAAAATATGAAACTACTGAATCAGGGAAAGTTAAATTCTTCCCTTTTTCATATATGTTATTTTCATCAAGCCCGTTCTTGATCATGAATATGGCCATGTCACCGACCATTTTGGAAGAAGGGGTTACCTTCACTATATCTCCCATCATAATATTTACTCTTCTGAACATTTCCTTTACATCCTCAAATCGATGTCCAAGTCCAAAACTCTCAACCTGAGGTTTCAAGTTTGAATACTGTCCTCCAGGTATTTCATATTTGTATATTTCTGCACTTCCAGCTTTTAGTCCGGATTCAAACTGACTGTAAACCGGCCTGACCGCACTCCAGTAATCGGAAATCTTCTGAAGACCGTCCTGATCCATTCTTGTATCCCTGCTTGTATTCTCAAGCGCTGCAACTACAGAGTTCAGAGAAGGCTGGCTTGTAAGTCCGGACATACTGCTGAAAGCAACATCTGCTATGTCCACCCCTGCATGTGCAGCCATCAATATGGTAGCCACCCCATTTCCAGTTGTATCGTGAGTATGAAGATGTATAGGTATGGATATTTCATTTTTAAGTGCCTTTATGAGCTTGACCGCAGCATATGGCTTCAAAAGTGCCGACATATCCTTTATACCCAGTATATGCGCACCTGATTTCTCAATATCTTTTGCAAAGTTTACATAGTACTCAAGTGTATATTTATCCCTGTCCGTATCAAGTATGTCACCTGTATAGCACATACATGCCTCGGCGATCTTGCCCTGGTTCAACACTTCATCTATTGCTACTTCCATTCCCTTCAGCCAATTGAGTGAATCAAATATTCTAAATACATCAATTCCTGATTGCGCAGATTCCCTTATGAAATTTCTTATCACATTATCCGGATAATTTTTATATCCTACTGCATTGGAACCTCTCATGAGCATCTGAAAAAGTATATTTGGAACCCTCTTTCTAAGCTTTTCAAGTCTTTCCCATGGTGACTCCTTCAAGAATCTGTAGGATACATCAAAAGTGGCTCCTCCCCACATTTCCATGGAAAACAGATCTTTTGATATAATAGATTCATCTCTGGCTATCTTTATCATATCCTTTGTTCTCATCCTGGTAGCCATTAGAGACTGATGTGCATCCCTCATGGTAGTATCCGTAAGCAGCAGTCTGCTTTGGGACTTGATCCACTTGATTAGTCCCTCAGGTCCCTTTTCATCCAATATCTGCCTTGTTCCCCTGAGTTCGCCATTAAATTCAACTTTAGGCACTACTGGGACATCAAAATCTCTTTTATCACCGTGGGTTTCATTTACAACTTTTTCTCCTATGAACTTCAATATTTTCAATTCCGTATCCTGTTTAGGCGATATTTCAAACAATTCAGGATTATTTGCTATAAAGTTGGTATCACATTTACCTTTTATGAACTCCTCATGATTCAACACATTTATCAAAAAGTCGATATTTGTCTTTACTCCTGCTACAACAGTCTCCTTTACAGATCTTGTGGCCTTTCTTACAGCATCCCTGAATGTCCTTGACCATGATATTGTCTTTACGAGAAGGCTGTCATAGTAGGGACTTATAACTGCACCCGTGAAGCCATTGCCTCCATCCAGCCTTATACCAAAACCCGATCCTGTCATATACTTGTCAATTCTGCCTGTATCCGGTGCAAAATTATTTGATGGATCTTCAGTGGTGATCCTGCACTGGATGGCATAACCTCTGGGCTTTATATCATTCTGTGATGTGATGCCTATTTCTTTTGAATCAAGGCTGTAACCTTCAGCTATGAGTATCTGACTCTGAACTATGTCTATTCCGGTTACCATTTCAGTTATTGTATGTTCTACCTGAATTCTAGGGTTCATTTCTATAAAATAGTGATTTCCATTCTTATCCACCAGGAATTCCAGTGTACCGGCACTTCTGTAATCTACAGAACCTGCTATTTTAAGTGCATCACTGCATATACTCTCCCTTAATTCCTGGGTTAGTGCAAAGGCGGGAGTAAATTCTATAACCTTCTGATGCCTTCTCTGTATGGAACAATCCCTTTCATGGAGGTGAACTATGCTGCCATACTTGTCTCCAAGCACCTGAACTTCTATATGCTTTGGACTTTCAATATATTTCTCAATGAACATCTCGTCTGATCCAAAAGCTTTTAAAGATTCACTTTTCGCATTTCTATAAGCTTCAAGCAAATCCTCCTCCTTTTGAATTATTCTCATTCCTCTTCCACCGCCGCCATCGGCCGCTTTAATCATAACCGGATATCCACAGTATCTTGCATATTCAAGTGCCTCATCTTCCGACTTTATCGGTTTTTTTACACCCGGAATTGTTTTTACACCTGCTTTTTCTGCGAATATCTTGGAGGTAATCTTGTCCCCAAGCTTTTCCATCATACTGGATGTAGGTCCTATAAATTCTATACCTACATCTTCACATTTTTTTGCAAATTCATGATTTTCCGAAAGAAAACCGTATCCCGGATGTATGGCATCTACACCCTTTTTCAAGGCAAGACTTATTATTTCATCAATATTCAAATAGGCTTCTACAGGTCCCCTGTTCTCTCCTATTAAATAGGCCTCATCAGCCTTTGTTCTAAATAATGATCTCTTGTCTTCGTCTGAATAAATAGCCACTGTTCTTATTCCTAATTCTTGACACGCCCTAAATATTCTTATAGCAATTTCTCCTCTGTTTGCTACAAGAACCCTTTTAAATTTTTTTATCAAAGCAAACCAACCCCTTATGCAAAAAATGATAAATTAGAATTAATTTATCACATAATTGTAAATAATTTTTAGACATAACACTATTATATATAAGTATCAAAATTATTTCAATTGAATTATTTATTTTTTTGACTTGCATTTATTATGTATTGTCATGAAATATTGTCATGACAATTTTATCTATACCGATTTATCTTTCACCTATTTTCAAATTCGGCACGGCATTCAAATCCATTCCGGAAATTTTTCCCTTCATATATTCAAAGTAAGCCGCACTTCCTATCATGGCCGCATTGTCAGTACAGAGTACAAATTCCGGGAACAGTACCTTTATTCCATTTCTGTCTCCAGATTCAGTTAAAATTTTTCTAAGATAAGTATTTGCAGCTACTCCTCCGGCTACCGTCATCTTATCTACCATTTTCATATGGCATGCCTTCATTGAATTATCCACCAGAAAATCCACTGCTGCCTTTTGAAAAGATGCCGCCACATCAGCTCTATTTATTGACTCATGCTTCATTTCCTTCTGATTGAGATAATTCAAAACTGCCGATTTCAGTCCGCTGAATGAAAAATCAAGAGACTTCCTGTCATGGAAATTGGCCCTTGGAAACTTGATCGCATCCTCATCTCCATCCCTGGCCAGCCTATCTATTTTGGGTCCACCAGGATATCCAAGTCCTATGGCTCTGGCCACTTTGTCATAAGCCTCTCCTGCAGCATCATCCCTTGTCTGGCCGAGTACCTCAAAATCTCCATGGTCCTTCATATATACAATATAGGTATGCCCTCCGGAAACTACAAGACATATAAATGGGGGATTCAATTCCTTATACTGTATAAAATTGGCGCTTATATGTCCCTCTATATGATTTACACCAATTAAAGGTATGTCAAGTGCATAGGCAAGTCCCTTTGCATACTGAAGTCCCACGAGAAGTGCACCTACAAGTCCCGGTCCATATGTAACACCCACTGCATCTATATCCTTCAAATCCATTCCGGACTCCTTTATAGCCCTGTCTACAACAAGGCTTATAACCTCTATATGTTTCCTCGATGCCACCTCAGGGACAACGCCTCCAAATTTGGTATGTATATCTATTTGAGAGGATATTATGTTCGAAAGAACTTCCCTTCCATTCAATACGACTGCTGCCGAAGTTTCATCACAACTGCTCTCAATAGCAAGTATTCTCATATCTTTTTCCATATTTTTACCCTTCTAATCTTGAATTATTGTCACTTTAACTATTTTATTCTTAGTAATTGTAAAATACAAGTATGTTATAATAGTATTTAATATAATAAATTCACAAGGAAGTATACCATGAATAAAACTTATGCAAAAATTGTAGTCGGAGGTTCACCTATATCAAAATCAAACTTCAAACTTTTCAACATAAAGGGGAGGGCTATCCTGCCCTATAATTCAGGAAAATATCATGACAGATATGCACTGTATGAAGAACAGATTGCCTACGAGGCAATGTGCCAGAATCCAGGCACAGTAATTGAGGAAGCCCTTATTGCAGTGCTCAAGGTATATTATAAAAGCAGGAAACGTCATCCTGATACAAACAACATAACAAAAAGCATATTTGACGGTATTGAAAAGAGTGGACTCATAATAAACGATGCGCAGATCAGAAGGATAATCATCGAGGAATTCTATGATAAGGACAACCCACGGTTTGAGTTGGAATTATTCGGTGAAAGCCAGTATTCCATAGATTATAAAGTCATAAAAAGGACAACCTGTGAAAAGCCAATTCTGTATTCCCCTCCTCCAAACAGTAAAAAAAACCTGAAACTCTTTTCCAGGAGCACTCTGAAAAAAGCGGATATGAAGTGCAGTAGTTCCACGTCATCCGTAAGATGTGAAATATGCGGCAAAATAGTAAACTCTCAAGATGCAATTTATGGAAACAAGGGCAGCACTATAATCTGCAAGGACTGCTTCAACAAATTGTTTTAGTATATTGATGAATTCTAAAAAAATTCATCAATTATCTTCTCTGCCATCCTCTTTTCTATATTCGCCTTTACAACCAGCATAATTACAATGACGATAAGGCTGCTTACATCATCTTTATCAACCCGTTTTCCACGTTCCAAACCGGTATCTTCAGCGTCAATGTAATCGGTGCATTCATGAATTTTGTCTTCAAAATTCCCTATGAATTCATCCATTTCTTTTCTCTCTATCTTCAAAAAGCTGTTATATATATATTCCAGATCCTCATCATGATTTTCTCCTGAATTGATTGATTCAACCAGCGGCAGGAACAATCTCTGGATATCGTTTATAGATAATATGTGTTTCAAATAATAAATAAGCACAATAAGTATCATGTGCTGTTTCGAATACTTTTTCTTGTTTGGAGGCATGAGTATTCCTGCTTTAGTGTAATTGTTGATCATTGTCTTGGTGAGGGCCGTATCCTTCTCGTTTCTCTTGAGATATCCAAGTTTTTCATCTATAAAGGTAGTAACCTGATCCATATACAGGTCTATATCCGGTATGCTGGACGGCTTCAGCTGTTCAAAGGATGAAAGCTCCTCCAGTAATTTTTTCAATTTGTTATTATCCATGCTATCAATATTCTCCTTCCAATGTCTATGCTAATTATACCCAATATGCTGTTGCATTTCAATTCGAATAAAAATAGCCCATACAAAGTTGTGTACGGACTATCATTTATATAGTTAAATGTAAAATATTATCTAGGCACTTTTTATATTGCCCGAAGCATCTACTCTTTCTATCTTTTTTGTGGCAATTACATCCACACCTGTGCCCAATATATTCTGGACCACAACATCTCCAATGTCTATGGGTGCTTCCACAACTACATCCTTCAAGGCCTTTATGCAGTCAAATATCATCTCTTTGGGAATATCACGTTTGGTCTTGACCGGTACTACGTCTATTTCACCGTTTTTAACATATACAGAGGATGTAACTATTCTGGTAGGATTCGTACATTCTTTTTCACCATATATCTCTCCTCTTTTGCAGGTATTGCCTGTAACCTGTACAACTTTGTGTCCGTCCAGTTTCACCAGCAGCTGACATCCCATGGGACATCCTATACAAGTTAATTCTCTACTTTCCATATTATTATTCCTCCTCTACCTTTATGGTTATTTTTCTGCAGTCAGAATGTTTTTCAAATTGTGCCTTTACAAGTTTTGCTGTTTCCATCTCTCCCGGTGTAAGTATTCTCTTTTTGATATGCATCTCCCTGGTCTCATCAAAATATACGGATATATAGCTGTCCCTATAAACCTGTCCAACTCTGAACCTTACATCTATGAACTTCTCTATATTTCCAGGATTTATATATTTAGGTACCGTATATCTGACTCCATCCGTAGCTATAACCTCTATTTTTTCTCCATCAAATCTCTTTCCGCTTACAAATTCAGCGGCACTTTTCCCTGCATTTATACTTTCCAGAGTTACATTATCTACAAGGTCATGAACATGAAGTACATTTCCGCATGCGAATATACCTTCTGCGTCAGTCTCAAGGCTTTCATCAACAAGCGGTCCACCTGTTACATTTGAAAGCTTGATATCCGCCTTTCGTGAAAGTTCATTTTCCGGAAGCAGTCCAACAGACAGAAGAAGCGTATCACAGGGTATATACTCTTCTGTAGATTTAATAGGCTTTCTATCACTGCCTACCTCTGCAATAGTTACCCCTTCAACCCTGTCTTTTCCCCTTATATTTGTAATAGTATGGCTTAATTCAAGCGGTATTCCAAAGTCATCCAGACATTGGACTATATTTCTCTTAAGTCCGCTGGAGTATGGCATAAGTTCTACCACTGCTTTTACCCTGGCACCCTCAAGTGTCATTCTCCTTGCCATTATGAGTCCTATATCACCTGAACCAAGTATCACAACTTCCTTTCCAGGCATGTATCCTTCCACATTTACAAATTTCTGAGCTGCTCCAGCCGTGTATATTCCGGCGCATCTGCTTCCAGGTATATTTATGGCCCCTCTAGGTCTCTCCCTGCATCCCATGGCAAGTATAACCGCTTTGGCCTCTATCTCTATTATTCCATCCTCTTCATTTACTGCTGTTATCTTTCTGTCTCTGCTGAGATCCAAAACCATTGTATTCAATTTATACGGTATTTTCATCTCTTTTGCCTTGTCTATAAATCTCTGGGCATACTCTGGCCCCGTCAATTCCTCTTTAAAGGTATGAAGTCCGAATCCATTGTGGATGCACTGGTTCAATATCCCGCCAAGCTGGGTGTCCCTTTCAAGTATCAATATATCATCAATTCCATTTTCCCGTGCGGATATGGCAGCTGCAAGTCCTGCCGGACCACCACCGATTATAACTATATCATGCTTTTCCATATTTCCAACCTCCAACTATTTTAAATTAGATTCTGTAACCTAGATATCTTCTTTGTCTCTTCCTACCAATATATTTGAGTGTTTTCCAAATTTAGTCACCTCTTCAGGTGATATTCCAAGTTCTCTTGAAAGTATTTCTACAACCTTCGGAGCACAGAATCCCGACTGGCATCTTCCCATTCCTGCTCTTGTCCTCTTCTTGACTCCATCCAGAGTTCTTGCTCCAAGAGTTCTTCTTATGGAATTTACTATTTCACCTTCGGTAACAGTCTCACATCTGCATATTATTTTTCCATACCTATAATCTTCGGCTATGAGTTTTTTTCTCCCAGCATTGCTCATTTCTCTAAACTTTGGTATCCCTTTTCTTACAGGATTAAATTTTTCATTTACAGCTGGGTTCAACTTCCGAACTACTATATTTTTGACCATTTCACCTATGGCAGGAGCACTGGAAAGTCCAGGTGACTCTATTCCTGCGGCATTTATGAATCCTTCGGCATCTTCTGCCTCGCCTATTATAAAATCTCCCGAAATACTGTGGGCCCTGAGCCCTGAAAATGAAGTTATAATCTGTCTCACCGGAACCTGCTTTATACTCAGCTCTGCTTTCTCTGTTACAAAATCCAGTCCCTGGCTTGTGGTTGTAACATCATTCTTGTCATCAATATCCTCTGCATCAGGTCCTATAAGGAGATTGCCGTCTACAGTTGGAGTAACAAGTACACCCTTGCCCATTTTAGTTGGAAGCTGAAATATAGTTTTTGAAACCATGTTCCCAACCGCCTTATCAAACAGGCAGTACTGGCCTCTTCTTGGAATTATGTGAATTTTATTTGAACTCACCATATTGTTTATTTCATCTGCAAATACACCTGCAGCATTTATAACCAGCCTGCTCTCTACACTGCCTCTTGTAGTTTCTATTTTATACCTGTCATTATATTTATTCAGAGACAAAACCTTCGTATCAAGCTTAAACTCCACTCCATTATCCGCTGCATTTTCAGCCAGAGCAATGGTCATTTCATATGGACAGACAATAGCTCCAGTAGGCGCATAAAGAGCTGCTGCTACGTTGTCTGAAAGGTTTGGTTCCATCTTTTTTACTTCATCACCGCTCAGTATCTGAAGATCCGGCACTCCATTTTCCTGCCCCTGTTCTTTTAATCCATTTAGATTGTCCATATCATTTTCATCAAAGCACAGCACCAGAGAGCCTATCCTCTTGAATGGGAAATCCAGCTCCTTTGAAAGTTCATCGAACATTTTATTTCCCTTTGCATTCAATTTAGCCTTGAGCGTTCCAGGTTTTGCATCAAAACCTGCATGTACTATGGCACTGTTTGCCTTGCTTGTTCCGTTTGCCACATCCGAATCTGCCTCAAGAACACATATATTCAATTTATATCTCGATAGTTCCCTTGCAATTATGCTTCCAATAACCCCACTACCTATAATTGTTACATCAAACATTGAATATGCCTCCTCTTAATTTTATATCTTAAACCATAAATCTGATTGTCTATAAAACAAAAAAGCCAATTTCAAGATATGAACATATCTTAAAACTGGCTCTCATAAACTCTGCCAACATATTATCTTTTATTTACAATTAAAGTCTAGCATATATGAAAACAATATTCAAGTATATGATGAAAATAATTTAAAGATTATGCTGAAATTTGCAAGCTGCAACAACCTGTTTTGCAAGTACGGACGTAGTGACTGAACCGACACCTCCGGGTACCGGGGTTATCATTTCTGCCTTTTGAATACAGCTTTTTGTATCCACATCGCCGCACAAGCTTCCATTTTGATCCACATTTATTCCCACATCAATCACAACAGCTCCCTGCTTGATATAAGCGGAATCTATCATATTGGGTCTTCCAACACATGCTACAAGTATGTCAGCTTCAGAACAAATTTCCTTCATGTTCTGTGTTTTGGAGTGGCATACAGTAACTGTGGCATTTGCATTTAAAAGCAGAAGTGAAAGTGGTTTCCCCACTACCATTGATCTGCCTACTACAACAGCCCTTTTACCCTGGACTTCCACCTTGTAGTATTTCAAAATCTCCATCACGGCTGCTGCAGTACAGGGTGCAAATCCAGAAATGTCATTTTCCAGTATTTTAGACATATTTGCAGGATTAAAACAGTCTACATCCTTTTCAGGATCTATTGAATATTTTATAACATTCTCATCAAGATGTTCCGGAAGCGGCCTGAATACCATTATTCCATTAACAGATCTGTCATCGTTTTTTTCTTCCAGCTTCCGTATGAAATCTTTCTGGCTTATATTCTCAGGCAATTTTCTCACATCTACATCTATGCCTATATTCCCACATCTTTTCAAGGCTCCTCTTTCATAGGCGATATCACTTTCATTTTCCCCGACTCTTATTATAGTGAGCTTTGGTATAATATTCTTTGACTTTAAATCAGCCACCTCAGAAATCAGTGAAGAACTTATATCATCTGCTGCAGGTTTACCCTTGATTATATTGCACATCAGTTATCTCCCATCTGTTAAAACATTGATTTGAAACTATTCAGAAAGCTTCTTTACTACATTTTCATAGACATCATCTGCAATTTTGGCTCCATCTTTAAGCAGAGACTTTACTTCGTCCTCTATTTTTGCAACATATTCCCTGTCTTTTATGAATTTAATATTTATAATCACATTTAAATATGCACTTGACATAGCTGCTTTAAGGCATTGAACTCCCACTCCTATATCACTGAGCACAAGTTCAGAACAGCTACCAACTATGGATGAATGTAAAAGGATAGTATCATAGCTTCTCTTTATCACCTTCACAGGCACTATACAGGCCGATTTCAGGCACTTATCCATTATTTTCTCTTTTTTGATCTTTTCTTCCTCATTGCTGCAGGGAATTCCATAAGCTTTAGAAAGCGGTATAAAATTCTCTGCATCCTCATCAACCATATCCAGGAACTCTTTAGTTAACTTCCCTGCACTCTCCAGTACTGATTCAAGCTTTTCAGCATATTCCCGATATTTTTTCTTTCCAAGAGTAAGACTGCATACCATACTCAACAGCGCCGCCCCCATGGCCCCATCCATGGCTGCCGCACCGCCTCCGCCTGGTACCGCACTTTTGGAAGAAAGCTCCTCCAAGAAATCTCTGCATGGATTATCTACAATTTTCATATTTCATCACCTTACACATAAATATATTAAAATAGTCCACTTATTACCCCATTCTCATCCACATCTATTTTTTCCGCAGACGGAACCTTTGGAAGTCCTGGCATCTTCATTATGGAACCGGTCATTGCAACTATAAAGCCGGCACCTGCAGAAATAGATATCTGTCTCACGGTAATTGTAAAATCAGTCGGTCTGCCAAGTCTCGTCTGGTCATCTGTCAATGAGTACTGAGTCTTTGCTATGCATACTGGAGTATTTACAAATCCCAGTCTTTCAAGATTTTTTATCTCTTTATCTGCCTCTTTTGTAAAATTCACATCTTTTGCTCCATATATTCTTGATGCTATAGCTTTTATTTTCTCTTTAACAGGTAAGTCCACATCATAGGCAAACTGGAAATTATTATCCTCTTCCTCTATAATCCTGAGTACTTCTTTTGCAAGCTCTATTCCACCCTCTCCTCCCTTTTCCCATACTTCAGAGAGCTTTACATTTACTCCAAGTTTACTGCACTCGTCTTCCACCAGCTTAAGTTCAGCTTCAGTATCCGTCGGGAATTTATTCAAGGCAACCACTGCCGGCAGCTTGAATACCCCTGTTATATTTTCAACATGTTTCAATAAATTCGGTATTCCAGCTTTAAGTGCTCCCAGGTTCTCTTTTCCAAGATTTGCTTTTTCTACTCCGCCATTGTATTTTAGTGCCCTTACAGTAGCAACTATTACAACTGCATCAGGTTTCAGACCTGACATTCTGCACTTTATGTCAACAAACTTTTCCGCTCCGAGATCGGCACCAAAACCGGCCTCCGTAACCGCATAATCTCCAAAGTGTTTTGCCATTTTTGTTGCCATTATTGAATTGCACCCATGTGCAATATTTGCAAAAGGACCGCCGTGAATAAAAGCAGGGGTGCCTTCAAGTGTCTGAACAAGATTTGGCTTGAGTGCATCTTTCAGCAGTGCGGCCATGGCACCTTCAGCTTTTAAATCATGTGCAGTCACAGGATCTCCGCTTCTGTTGTAACCTATTATTATCTTCGCAATTCTTTCCTTGAGGTCTTTTATATTGTTGGCAAGACAGAATATCGCCATTATTTCCGATGCCACCGTTATATCAAATCCATCCTCTCTTGGATTTCCATTCGGTTTTCCGCCAAGTCCATCAACTATAAATCTAAGCTGTCTGTCATTCATATCCACACATCTTCTCCAGGTTATTCTCCTCGGATCTATATCCAGGGAATTTCCCTGCTGTATATGGTTATCTATCATGGCAGCAAGCAGATTGTTGGCTGCTGTCAGTGCATGTATATCTCCTGTAAAATGCAAATTTATATCCTCCATAGGAACAACCTGGGCGTATCCGCCTCCTGCTGCTCCTCCTTTGATTCCAAAGACCGGTCCCATGGAAGGTTCTCTAAGTGCCACTACAGTAGATTTCCCAAGCTTTGAAAGTGCATCTGCCAAACCAATGGAGGTTGTAGTCTTTCCTTCACCTGCCGGAGTTGGGTTTATAGCAGTACACAATATCAATTTCCCATTTTTATCGGGTGTTTTTTTTAGAACATTATAGTCTATCTTAGCCTTGTATCTACCATATAATTCTACATTTTCTTCTGGTATGTTCAATTTTTCGGCAATATTCAATATGTTTTGCATATTACACTGCTGGGCTATTTCTATGTCTGATTTAAAAGTCATCTTAAATACCTCCATAATTATGTATATCAGTTCGCAATTTCAGATATATTATAACAAATTTTTATACACATACAATAGCCATAATGCATCATTAACATTATGGCTCATAAAATATCAACTTATTCCGGAACGATCAGGATTAAATTTTCAGCATTTTTTACTACTTTGGTAGTTACTGAACCAATTATCTTGTCAAGTCCCTTTTTAGTGGATCTGGTCATAATTATCATATCAAACTTATCCAATTTTGCTTTTTTCAATATTCTATCCGCAGCATATCCAAAGGTACAATATTTTTTTACATCATATCCTTCTAGCTTTTCAGCTGCCTTTTCCAGAAATTCATTGCTTATTTTCTCTGCATTATATCTCTGATCAAGATCGACCTTGTCATTTACAAGAACTATTTCTATAACATTTATGAGAGTTATATCCACTTCATCTTCTTTAAATAATTTTTTAACCCATTCAATAGAATGCATACTTCTTTCAGATCCATCTACCGGGATTAAAACTTTTTTTCTATTATCCAAAATGATAGCACACCCTTTCTTAATCTATATAATAATATTATTCTACATAAACAGCCTATTTCCTCTATTTAAATACTAAATTTGTTAAATTTATAACATCGTTTGTCACCTATGCACAAAATGGCTATAACATACAAATATTATAGCCATCTGAATTTAAAGTTATATCTATTTATTCAGGTACAATCATTACCAGAGTCTGTGCATTTTTCACAACTTTGGAGGTTACCGAACCAATCATCCTGGCCAGACCTTTTTTTGTAGATTTGGTCATGATTATCATATCATAGTTATCTCTTTTTGCTTTCAGTAGTATTTCATCTGCTGCATATCCAAAAGCACAATACTTTTCAACCTCGTAACCTTCAAGCTGCTTCTCGGCATCATTTAAAACATCTTCACTTTCCTTCTGCACTCTTTTAATTTCATCATTCGTAATAACCATATCATTTGCTATAACTATTTCTTTAATATTCATAAGTGTTATTTTCACGCTATCACTCCGAAACATTTTTTTAAGCCAATCAAGGGAGTGCATACTTCTCTCAGTTCCATCGAGTGGTACCAAAATTTTTTTCTTTGACATATACAACACATCCTTTCTATTTCCTACTTAAAATATTCTATAAAAAGTTCCTATTTCCTCTATAATATCGATATTAATTTTACAACACGTTATGATTCCACATTATTATGGCATCCTCCTTATTGTCCACGTAGTAGGCTTTCCTCAGTCCTTCTTCCACAAATCCGTACTTTTTATACAGGCTTTGGGCTACTATATTTGATTTTCTAACCTCCAGAGTGATTGCAGCTATATTCTCAAGTCTGCATAATTCCATGAGTCCCTCCATAATGGCACTTGCCGCTCCAATACCCCTGTACTCAGGGTGTACTGCTATATTTGTTATATGCGCTTCATCGAGTACAACCCACATTCCTCCGTATCCTATTATCGTGCCGAATTTTATTGCAGCTATATACCTTGCAAATTTATTGTTTTCAATCTCCTGAACCATTGATTCTCTGCTCCATGGTATTGAAAACGAAAGTCTTTCTATTGTTTCCACTCTGTCCATATGCTCCAATTTCAATGGTACTATCTCTATATCACTCATGATGTTCCAATTTCGCTTTCCTTTCATATTCTCTTTCCGCCTGTGATTTTCTTAGATAAAAAGGTGCAAAGCTGTATATGTCATCATATTTTTTATCCCTCATAAGCTTAATTCCAATTTCTCCTATAGAAGAAGCCCTTACAATATTCATACTGACAGGTGCAAATATCACCGTATTTGTACTGCTCTTCAAGATTTCCTCTCTGAATTTTGAAACAGCATCCCCGATAAAACAAATCTGCTGCTTCATAGAATTCAACCTGTTTATCAGATCCCCTATGGGAACTACCATGTATTCACTCATCCTAACAAGCTGACTATTTTGAAACTTATAGGCAGCAGTATAGACATTCCCCCTAAGAGCATCGAGCATGGGGCATATTATTCCCTCAGTATAGGATAAATTATATGCCAATCCATCCAGGGAAGATACTCCCACGAAAGGTTTGCTGCTTCCCTGGCTCAGTCCCTTCACTACTGCAGCCCCAATTCTAAGTCCTGTAAATGATCCCGGACCCTTTGAAACTACAAATCCATCCAATGAATTCACATCCATTCCGATATTGTTGAGCAGACTATCTATCATGGGCATCAATATCCTGGAATGCTGTTTTTTATAATTAAATAATATTTCCCCATACAATTTCTCCTCGGATAATACTGCACATGCTGCACATTCCGTTGAAGAATCCAGACTCAGTACTTTCATATTTAAACTAACTCCTTTATATAATCATATCTTTCACCACAATAATTTATACTTATTTTTCTAAAATTCAATCCTTGCAATGCGTCTTTCTCTATATTTATTTTTATGTGTTCCTCCGGTATAAGCTGTTCTATATAATCCGACCACTCTATAATACTCACTGCATTGCTGAAAATATATTCATCAAATCCTATAGCCTCTATTTCATCAGGATCATTTACCCTGTATACATCAAAATGATAGAGTTTCAATCTCCCCTTGTATTCATTCACTATGGCAAAAGTCGGACTCGTTATTGTATCATCTATATCAAGTCCTTTTGCCAATCCCTTTACAAAATGTGTTTTCCCTGTACCAAGTTCTCCATTTAAACAAATTATGTCTCCAGCCTTCAGAAGCCTCCCCAGTCTCTCACCCAAACCTACGGTGTCTTCCTCACTGCCCGAAAAGAAATCCACTGACACTCACCTCGCTACATCCTTAATTTCATTTATAGAATTCAATGCACATTTTAAATTTCCAAAAGCTCTTCCACATATAAATCCTCCCTTGACCATATCATCCATTATGGAAAATGCCTTCCCACGTTCCATTCCAATTCTATACGGTCTGTCTTCCGTCAAGGCCTGATATATATCACATACGGCAAGAATTCTTGATTCCTCCGACAGATCTTTTGCTGTAAGCCCCTCTGGATATCCCTTTCCATTCAATTTTTCATGATGATTTGATGCCCATGTACTTATATCCGGTATATCCTCTATCCTGTCGAGTATTATCCTTGTGTAATATACATGTGACTTTATTATTTCAAATTCTTCAGGAGTCAAAGCTCCTTCCTTGTCAAGTATACTTATTGGAATGGCAAGTTTTCCTATATCATGTAAAAGCCCTGCTATCCTCATTTTACTGCATTTCTCCCTGTCATATCCAATATGTATTGAAACCAAATAAGCCAGCTCAGCTATACCTTTGGAATGTGTAGCCGTAAATTTGCTCTTGTCATCTATAATATTTGCAAATATTCCTGCTATTATTGCAAATTCATTTAAATCAAAATATATATTCAGTTTTGGTCTTACCTTATCCAGGATTATATCCATAAAAGATATGTTTTCCATATCAAACCAGAATATATCTTTGGATGAAATATCCAGAAATGCATCCGCTATCTCCTTTGAAAATATAATGCCACTTTTCCTTTTTATCCAATTTCTGATGTACTCCCTCTGTTTAAAAACATTTTCATCTTCTTTATACAGAAGTTCAGTTATATCGGAAACCCTGATTATCTGACTCTCTATAGGGATAGAGTCTCCTTTCAGTCCAATGGCACCACTGCCATCAAAATTTTCATGATGGTACAATATTATTCTATCAATTCCTTTAAATTTTGGGAAAGTGCTGATTATATTCGCACCTGTAATGCAGTGTTTCTTTATAAATAAACTTGATGAATGACTTTCATCAAGACAATTTGACGCTCCTATATCATGAAGAAGAGAAACCACATATATATATTTTTTCCTATCCTCACTCAAATTCAACTGTTCAGCAATTTTAAGAGCAATATAAGTAGTTCTTTGTGAATGATGCATAAATCTATGATTAGAATAGTTTATGTTCGTTATTTTTTCTATAATAGGGGTATTATAATTACTTCCTCTTGAACTCATCTGTGCCAAATCCAATGCAATCGACATAGCTCTTATTATTTTATCCATGCTTATCTTCATAATTAAACTCCTTATAAAAAAATATATAACTAATTTTTATTTTATCATAATAAATAGTTTATCCAAAGTATTTTAAGTTAAAAATGGTAAAATAAGAAACATATATGAATTATACATTGTTTGCATTGTTAAAACACATTATGTAAAATATACTTATTACAGAATCTTATAAAGCCGTATAGAGGTGAAAATTTTGAAGAAGGTTTTGATCGTATTAATTATTACATTGTTATTTCTTACCGCCTGCAGTAATTCAAAGACCAGCAGCGATATTCCTACATATAAAGCGCCAAAGGATTCCAGCGTAAAGTTGGATATAATGACTACCGACAAACTACTGTATACAATTGTAAAAACCATTGTAAAAGACAAGCACAGAGTAAACTATATGTTTAAAAATAGAGAAAGTGAAATTAATTTTAAATTTACATATGACAGTTTAAATAATATTTCCAGAGAAGATCTATTTATATATGTGGGTGCTGGATTTGAGCCATGGATAGATAGTTTCACACAAAAACTTGACAAAAACAAGGTTGGAATAATAAATTCTTCAAGAGGTGCAAAACTTTTATCCTATGACAAACCTTTAAAATACGGCAATATTACAGTAAATCAAAATCCTTATTATTTTATGAATCTTGACAATTACAAGGTCATACTTGTCAATATAAAAAACGCAGTAGAGGACAAAGATCCACAAAATAGATCCTTTTATGAAAAGAACTTCTCAGACGAACTAAAAAAAATTCAGGATTATGAAAAGGATATAAACGACATAAATGAAAATTTGAAGGAGTACAATTTTATAACATTAAATGAAAATCTAGCATATTTTACGAATTACAATAGACTGAAACTCATGAATATAAATTCCTCCATGGGGAATATTCTCCCAGTAGATCCTGTAGACCGTAAATCTTTACAGGACAAATTGGACAGCTCTACAGTTCTTCTGTATACCAATGATTCTGAGTTGAAAAGCAATTACGATGTAATAAAAAATTCTCATATTAAGACTGCCAAAATACATATGTTTGACGGACGGGAAACCTATGAAGATACTATTAAATACAACATGGAAAGCCTCAGAAAAGTATATGAGCCAAAAAACAACAACTAGAACTTGACGAGTACACCTTTATGTAATATAATAACTTCTGTCGATAGATATTTATATTATAGGGGTATAGCTCAATTGGTAGAGTAGTGGTCTCCAAAACCATTGGTTGAGGGTTCGAAGCCTTCTACCCCTGCCATAAATGTTGAAATCAAAGGACTTACAGGATGGTAGGTTCTTTTTTATTTTATAATTGTCCCGAAAGTTTTTAATAGTGGTAGGTATCGGCGTTTCACCACCCACCTATATATTTTCAGCACTCACATTCTATGATATAATATGAAATGTACAATTCAATAAGTTGCGTGTGGGCAGCTGGTATTGCCATCCCTTTAAGAAGGGAGGTGATACATATGTACGAAATGTTTATAGTAGTTTTTGCTGCTCTATCGTTTTTGATAGCTTTGATAAATTTAATTATCGTGCTTATAAATAACATAAAGAAGTAGCCCACCCGTCTCAATTGGTATGGCTACTTTTTATAGTTTAAGCTTTATCAGTTGGTCGAGCAACTGAGTTGTATACTACAGGATGTTACCAGCATCCTGCTTTTATTATCTCTATTCTTAAGTTAATTATACAATACACCTATTGTCTATTAATAGTCAATATAAATAACAATATTTTTAAAAAATAATAGATAGTCCCTTGGAAGATCTATCTATTATTCAAGCATATAAATTTAATTAAGCAGACTAAATTCATAATCCACCCTTCTTATTACTAATATTATACCACAATAACATAAAAATTATAACGGTAAATATATATTCTTCTTACTTTCCGCCTACAGTTGATGTATAAATTCTCTCTATCAACTGCAGAGCACCTCTATATCCTATATGACATCTGTTCAGCACTACTGTCTCGGAAGAAGGTGAATTTATTTCTATTAGCAATGCATTTTTTTGTCGTGCTACATCGGATTCCCATGTTGAACCCAATATCAATGGAACTCCTGAACCGAAATCAGCTTCTGCAAGTGATTTTTCTGCAAGATAACCATCTTCAATATATTCTACTTCCACAGACACACCTTCAGACAGATTCCTAAATTCCTTGCTTATTTTCTCTCTGAATTGCTCCGGTGGATTATCTGTAATAATCTGCTTTACAGGTATAAGCCCCATCTGATCTGATAGAAATTTTGTATAGGCAAGCGTATAAGCACTGTCGCCTACAACAGCAAATCGGGAGGGCAGGCCATACCAATACTCTGAGAAAAAATGTGAAAAAGAATCTAAAAAGTAATAATACAATTCTGTCTCTTCTTCAATAAACGCTTCTGCTTTTCCAGCATCGATTCCTGTATATTCAACTAATTGTCTTATAAAAGCTGTAGTAGCTTCCTCACCAACAGGTATTACAGGAATATGCAAATAAGGCTGATTATATTTTTTTTCCAGGTGTTTCGCAATATTTACTCCTACCCAGGGTGATATTACAAGATTAAATTGTGCTTTGGGAATTTCCTTCCATTCTTTTGCCCCACCACTTTGTGGTCCAAAGAGTACATTTACTTCAAAACCTATATTCTTTAAAATCCTTACAATTTCCAAATAGTCTCCACGCCAATTTGTATTAAAAAAAGGTGTCTCAAACCACAAATTGATTAATCCTTTTTTCTTTTCCCCTTCATAATCTCCAACAAATTGATCTATAATTGCTTTCACAACAATTTCATGACCTATAAGGTTTGAACCTTTGAAACCAGCTGTATCTGCATACACTATAGGATAACCCGCCTCACGATATTTCTTTACAACTGCTCCGACATCATCTCCTATAAGTTCTCCAGTACAGCCTGTAGCTACCACGAACAATTCACCATTATAAATTGCTAAAACTGATTTTATTAAATTATCAAGCTTTTTTTCACCTCCGAATACTATATCATTTTCACCTACATTTACACTGGGAACATTACCTCCGCCGGTACTGGTAGAACCTTGAAAGCCATTTTCAAATCCCATAAAAAAGTATTGCTTGTACATACACCCCGGTCCACAGTTTGTAATTGGAACACCATTCTTAATTGCTACTGCAGTATATGCGCCGCCTACTGCACAAGCATAATGTGGATGTACTATTGTACTGCTTTTTTTCTCTATCTTAGTTTCAGACATTCTAATCCTCCTCATATGTTTTTACACAAGTTTTACTCTTTCATCAAGCACTTCAGGATGTTTTGCAAGCAAAAATGGATCATTTTGGCTAAGCCACCATTCATTATACGGACTTTTAACGTGTCTAGAAAGAACCTCATTAAACTTCTTTCTTGCAAGAATATCCAGCAAAACCTCACCCGTTCGAATTATTCCATCATAACCAACAGGAAAATGCTCATCACCCATGGCCAAAGATGGGATACCGAGTTTTGCCGCCTCAGGTGCAAGTCCCTGATGTCTAATTATTACAAAATCTGTCTTCACCCGTTTAAATAGGGCATTTAATTGGAATGCCTGTGTTTTACTTACTGTAAAATTAGGGATATCTCCATAAGTGCCGATAAGCTCTCTAAGCGTATCCTGATTCTCATGTCCACCGTCATAAACAGGGTCATGGTGGAATACCACAGAACCATCAACACCTATTCCCAATTCACGCAGAACTGAAATAAGACTATGTGCATAAGATGAACCTGTCATGACAAACCCTTTAATTCCTTTAAACTTTTCTCGCAGTTCCTTAATTTTGGGAAGTACTCTTTCATGCTCGCTTTTTATGTATTCTTCGGTTTCCTTTTCCTTCCCAACAACTTTACCGATTGCCCTCAACCATGCATCCGTACCTGAAATTCCATAAGGCTGAGGTGCGTCAATCTGCGGAACACCAAAATGTTCCTCAAGTGCTGTAGCCATATAAGAACCAAGTGTGTGACAAAAAGTTGCTGTAGCCACAGCTTCCGATGCCTGAGCAAGTTCATCATAGCTTGCCATGTCTATCATATAATTTACTTTCAAGCCAAGAGGTTTTAATATTTCTGTAAAATAATCAGTTCCCCACAAAGCCACAATATTAATTAAATCCTTCTGTTTTTCAGGTTTGCGCTTTACTATTTGACGTAAAACTCCATGCTGTGAAATATCAAATCCAGTGCTCCAGTGTTTTGAGCGAAAGCCTTCGCAATGCAATGGAATAACTGTTATTCCAATTTCTTTTTCCATCTCTTGTGCAACACTATCTATATCTTCACCTATAATAGCCGTAGCACACGACATTGAAATAAAAATTGCTCTGGGATTAAAACGTTCCTTTGCATCCCGTATTGTCTGTTTTAGTTTATCTGAAGCACCAAAAACCATATCATTTTCTAAAAGATTTGTGCTATAAATCTGTAAATTCTGTGGCGGCTTGTTCCTTCTTCCAAGTCCCATGTTAAAGGCAAGATTAAACCAGGCATTATCTGCCGAGCAACCAACTGGAGCATGCTGAATAAGTACACAGTCTGTAATATTCCCTATCTGGCATTCAACAATGGCATTAGCACACATTGTCTGTTGATTTATCGGTGAATTTAATTCACACAATCGACAAACTTTCTGTTTTTTGCAGCCATCATGTTTCCTCTGACTTCTCAATTCATAGTTTGATTCCTTCCACAACTCAGTTGCCGAACCATCCCAGGCAGTTATGGTCCCTAATCTAGTCTCCCTGTTTTCTACTTGCGTCAAGTTAAGATTTATTGTTTTTTTTGACATTTTATCACCCTTTCTTCATAATTTAAATACAAAAAAAGACCAAGCAAGCATCAACTTTCTGCTTACCTAGTCTCCAGTATATCTGGTCAACTAAGAATTATAATCAAAATTATATAAAAATATATAAAACCTTCCGTCTCTATACAGAGGCAAAAGGTCACTTTCACGGTTCCACTCTGTTTATCGCATATTAAACTGTATAAATTACACAAATACAGTTCATATGTAAAAACTAATTATTGGTACAATCATACCTCAACGTTCTAACGTACGTACACGCTGAAATCTACTAGGATTCAACTCAGTGCTCAAAGATGCAATTCGACTACATTTTAGCTAAAATTTCCTTACACCCAGGGGGAATTCTCTCTCGTAGCATTGTGCAGCCTACTCTTCTCATCATAGCAATTAAATTATTAAACAGTCTATTATATATTAGACTTATGCTTCAAATAATACTATATAAATTCAATACAGTCAAGTAAAAAAAGTAAACATAAATAATTCTACAATATAGACTTATAGTTAGAATCTATGATACTATACCTAATGTAGACAAAAATTTTATAATTGGAGGACTGGAAGATGAATTTCGGTGGATGGTCAACTGGAAGTATTATAGCTTTAATTATTTGCATTGCAATAGCCCTTTGTTGTAGTAATATGTCCATTAAAAAGAAGAAAAAATAAGTCCTAGAACAATTCTCCCACGCTGGAGTTAAAATTATTTCTTTGCAGACTGTGCTCATTCGCAGTTGAATGATAAATTATCCCGAAGCAATTATATTTTATTATATAATCAACGGTAGTTGTATGTTATATGGATGTTTTTTTATATTTATAAACTTCGCTCCCCCATTTATCCAAAGCCTTTAAAACAATTATAAGTCTTTGACTAAGCTTTGATAATTCATATTCTACTTTTGGTGGAATTTCATTGTATTTATGACGAATAACAAGGGAGTCTTCTTCAAATTCTTTTAAGTTTTTTGAGAGCATCAGAAAACTCAGATCACAAAATAGGTGCAGATAGAAATAACCGCATGTTTTAGTTTCCTTTGAACTGATTTGATATCAATACTCAGGAGTAACAAAACACGCGGCTATTTTGGTACACTTGCAATTTAAAACAGTTTTTATAAATCTAATATAATCAATTTCCCAGGATAGTTTTTAAAGTTCCATATATAATCGGTAAAAATATGGCAGGAAGCAAATTTGCGACCTTTATTCTAGTTACTCCCAGCATATTAAGTCCAAGTCCCAGAATTAAAAGGCTTCCGACTGCTGACATATTTGAAATCACTTCTGAAGTAAGTACTGTTGAAAGTCCTCCTGCAAGTAGTGTTATACTTCCCTGGTATATAAACACTGCTATTGAAGAAAGTATTACTCCTATTCCTAAAGACGAAGCAAATATTATTGAAGATACTCCATCTAATATGGATTTTGCAAATAATGTACTGTTGTTCCCCTGCAGTCCGCTCTGCAGTGACCCAACTACCGCCATTGCCCCAACACAGAATAACAGACTCGCTGTTACAAAACCCTCCGATATGGGAATTCTTTCACCTGAGTTACTTTTTCCTGTATTATTTATTTTCTTTTCTATGAATTTACCCAGATTATTTAAACTCATATCAATATCAATTATCTCACCTATAAATGCACCTACTGCCATACAGATTATTATCTGCAAAGTATCCTGACCTTTAAGTACCCCGGATATACCTATGTATAATACACATAAACCCAATCCGCTCATTATAGTTTTACTGATTTTTTCTGTCAATCTTTCCTTTACAACAAGACCTATCAGGCATCCTCCTATTATGGTCAATGAATTAACTATTGTTCCAAGCATTTTTTCCCCCAAACTTCACTCTGTCTATTTGGCTTCCATACAACTAAAGTCGAGCCAGCTTCATAATTTGCTCAATTGAGCTTTTCCTGAATTTCTTTCAGTGTATCTTCATCAAGACTCGACGTTACAGCAGCTTTTACGCGTTTTTTACCTTCAGGTGAAAGCCTCTCATAGTCAGCCTGTGCAGAAACAAGCATAGTCTCATCATGACTGTTTATAGCAGATATTATCTCTGATATAACTTTCTTCTCATTTTCTGATGCCGTACTTGCCGACTTGGTACCAGCGTTCCCAGTAGAACCCGCCTGATCCTGCCCTGTATTTTCAGAAGAATTTAGCGTATCCTTGAGCGTATTTCTGAACCATTTCAACTTCTGTTCAATACTCATATCACCTTTGGCTGCATTTATGAAAAGCATTTTATTCTGAACTCCGATACTTTCCACCTTTACTGGAATCATGTTGGAAGGCATGCTTATGACATTTCCCTCGACTTTCAATTTGCCATTCAACTTTTCTGAAAGCCTTCCAAGCACATACTTCTCAGGTATATTTACCTTCCCAACCTTAAAATATGAGGGATCATATATTATTCTTTGATTTTTCAAATACACTCTACCTTCAGAGGTCATGAGAAAATTGAACTTTCTGTAAGTTACCGGTATGTAGAATTTCAGTGTATTATCCGTAATATCTGCATTTACACCCCTGACCGTAATACCTCCAGAAGTTTTCTGATTTCCCTCAAATGAAGATATGAGTTCATTTACTTCTTCTGAATTAAACTTTATGGTTCCACCATCTTTTTGTATTTTGATTATTTTAGCAAATACTTCCGATGAAACCTTATATTTCTTGACATCATAAGAAGAATTCCAGAATATAAGTGAAAAAAATACTGCCGCTGCTATAATCAAAACAACTATTAATAATACTATTTTCCCTGTTCGCAATTTGGTTTTTTTCATATTCAGCTCCTAGATTCCAATAATTTTATTTCATTATTTATTCGCTGAAACCGCTGCTGTTCAAATCCTGAAGCTTCTGCATCAGTTCTTTATCGGCTGAGATTCTATTATATAGATCCACCTGTTCACTGTCGGTTAGATTTCCGAGAAGTTCTTCAGCATCAGCCATATCAGTTTCAAAATCAGTCCCAAAGTCACCGGAGTTTACTGCTTTTTCTATAATTGAGGACAAATGCAGAAGTACATTTTTCTCATCCTCATTTTCCACAGAATCAGCTATGGATTTTAGTTCGCCCGGTATTGATCTAAATTCATCAATTTTTGATACAAACTGTACATAACTTAGAAGATCATCAGGGACAGCACCCTGTCCACCTATTGCAATGACATTTTTATTATCATCTACATCCTCTTTGATAAAGTCTTCCGTGCACTTTGGCAGAATATTGTCTGTAAGCACAACTGGCGAAGATGTTTTTGCAGCAAGTGAAGAAGCCGAGAGAGCATCTGCGAATTCGTCACCATTAGGTCCATTTCCCTTGACTACATATATATCACTGAAATCAATTCTTCCCTTGAAGTAATCCATAACATCCACATTTGTTTCATACCTGTCACTTCCACCTATTCTCGTCTCTTTAGGCAGTGAAGCAACAGAAGCATCCGTTATAATCCCGTTTCCCCCTACAACATAGGTATTTGTTATACCATCTTTTATATCATCTATATAATTTTTAACATTTTCCGGAACAGAATCCCTAGCTGTAAGAAGTATTGGCATTCCCTGACTTGCAGCCAAAGGTGCTATTGAAAGGGCATCCGCATAACCCAATCCTGAAGTTAAAACTACGCTGCCTGAGTTCTCAAGCTTTTTTGCTACTGCAACTGAAGTTTCATATCTATTCGATCCCCATATACGATCAACCTCAATATTCATGGACTCCAGTTCTTCCTGTATAGAATCTGAAACCGACCCACTTCCCCCTATAATTGTTACATGACTGGCACCCAACTCGGATATGCGAGCCTTTACTTTTTCATTAAGGACTTTGCCATCTGTAAGAAATATCGGGGCATCATATTTTTTCGCAAGTGGTGCGGCACAGAGAGCATCCGCATAACCTTCCCCACCTGCAAGTATTACATGATCGGCACCATTTTTCCATCCACCTTTTGAAACTTCAACGGATGTCTCATACCTGTCCGCTCCTCCGAATCTTGAAATTGCTGCAAATGCCTTTTGGGGTACCGCAGCAACCGAAGAAGATACAATTGCAGCACCAAGTACGATATTCAAAATCATCTTTTTTCTATTCATACACTACCTCCCATATATATGTATTATAAATGCCCATCTGCAAAAAGGCAAATGGGCATTTGGATAACTTTCACTAGACGGAGCTGCTACTTCACATTCAGTTCAACTGTCTCATTTTCCAGAATATGCGCCGAATCTATGGTCTTCAGATCTCCACCCTTGTACTCAAATATATTGTTTTCAACTACAGCCTCCATGGCAGTCTTGACCTCGGCTTCAGTGAGGGCCTCCTTCACATTTGAGACCCTCAGAGAAGTTTTCTGTCCACCTTCATTCAAGAAATTCATTACAAGTGACCTTTCCATCTAAATATCCCCCTTTTTAACCAGTTATGTTGTTCTGGTCTATTTTTATTATCTCGTCCAGAGTTTTACCAATGAGTTTTCCTATTTCCATTGAGGTATTGTAGATTTCGTCATCTGTAGCCATAACCTTTACTTTGGAAAATTTCTGTGACTTAACTACGTCCTTCCCATCTTCGTCCACCCCATCCTGATATTTGATTACAAGCGAGGTCTGCAGTTTTGTTGATTGAGCAGCCATACTATCATCTCCTTTCACATAACATATATGCACTTTGGGACAATATAGGAAGAAACTTTTTCAAAAAAAGAAACCCTCCCAAAATACATGTTTTGAGAAGGTTCTCTCTTAAGACAAGTCCCTGCTGCAAATTCATTCTGCAAGTTCAAGTATGTTCATGACGTCCTGCTTCTTCAATTTAACAAACTGTCCTACAGTAATGTTGTCTTCAACAGTACATTTATCTGCCATTTCTTCAAACCTGTCATATCCAATTTTTGCCTCCTTCAATGTAACTGGAAGTCCCATTTTACTGAAAAACTTTGTCATCCTGTTTATGCCCTCAAGCGCAATTTTATCATAGGAATCATAGGCCAGATCCACATCCCACACTCTGACTGCAAACTGCACGAATCTGTTTAGGTCTTGTTTGTAGACATATTTCATCCATGCTGGAAATATGATTGAAAGTCCTGCTCCATGGGAAATATCATATAATCCGCTAAGCTCATGCTCTATCTTGTGGGAGCCCCAGTCCCCTATTCTCCCAGTACTTAAAAGATCATTGTGTGCAATGGTCCCGGTCCACATTATCTCCGCCCTTGCATCATAATTCTCCGGTTCCTTCAGTACAATTTCCGCATTGTTTATCACCGTCCTGAGCGCTGCTTCACAAAGCCTGTCCGTAAAATCCACATGTTTCACATTTGTAAAATATCTCTCCATTACGTGAGCCATGATGTCGGCAGCCCCGCAGGCCGTCTGGTAGGCCGGCAGTGTAAATGTAAGCTCGGGATTCATAATTGAAAAAGCCGGCCTTATATATTCGGAATTGAGCCCTTTCTTGAACCATCCATCCTCATTCGTAATGACCGAGCTGTTGCTGGCTTCACTTCCCGTTGCAGGAAGAGTTATTATAACCCCTACAGGAAGTGACTCCTTTACAATTGCCTTTCCAATGTAGAAGTTCCACACATCCCTCTTATATGGAACTCCTACCGAGATGGCCTTTGCAGTATCAACTACACTTCCGCCGCCTACTGCCAGAACAAATTTTATATCATTTTCCCTGCACAACCTTATTCCATCTCTTACAAGGCTCAGACGGGGATTGGGTTTTATTCCCGGAAGTTCTATAAATTCGATTTCATTTTCCCTGAGAGAATTCACAACCCTTTCATAAAGGCCGGATCTCTTTATACTGCCTCCACCATAGCAGAAAAGCACTTTGTCTGTATATTCCCGTACTTTTTTGCCTACAAGATTTTCAGTGTTTCTGCCAAAAATTATCTCGGTAGCATTTTTGAATGTAAAATTTTCCATGATTACACCTCTTTATTAAGATTAATTATTATTAAACAACCCTGTTTCTGAGAACACCTATGTTCTCAATCTCACACTCTACAGTATCACCTTTTTTCAAGAATCTAGGAGGGTTGAATCCCATCCCGACTCCCGATGGAGTTCCTGTAGCTATAACATCCCCAGCTCTCAGTGTCATACCTGAAGAAAGTTCATGAATTATAGCTGAAATGTCAAATATGAAATTTTTCGTATTTGAATTCTGTCTGAGTTCACCATTTATTCTGCTACAAAGATTCAATTCTACGGGAAACTTTATTTCATCCTTATAAACTACACATGGTCCAAATGCAGTAAACGTGTCCAAGCTCTTTCCCATGTACCATTGAACATGCTTCTGCTGTATATCTCTTGCACTGACATCATTCATAATTGTATAGCCAAATATATACTCTTCCACCTTATCTTTAGGTATATTTGATCCTTCTTTACCTATTATAACAGCCAATTCAACCTCATAATCCAATTGACCAGTAACATCCGGGTGGCTGTCTATAAAATCATCCGGACCTATAGGTTTATTTGCCCTTTTCGAAAAATACACAGGAGCTTCAGGAACTTTTATAGAACTATCTTTGAAACTTCTAGAAGTTTCTTCTACATGTTCCTTATAATTAAGTCCAAGGCATATTATATCATTGTCAAATTTTTCTATAGGAGTACACAGCTTGATATCTGACAGATGATACTGCTTATAATTTTCTGGTTCTCTACATATTTTTTGAAGTCTTGCTATATCATCCTCCCTAAGTTTTTTGATAAGCTCAACCATGCTATCATAATGTCCTTCAAGGTTCTTCAGATTGCCAATATCAACTACACTTTTCATATTCAAATCATACATACCAAGTTTTTGCTGGTTGTTGAAACTAAAAGTTACAAATTTCATATAATCATCCCCTTGTTATAATAAGTTTATACATAATTGCACAGTCTACTTATTGCAATGTCATTGAAACCAAAGGCTTCAGCCTTTACAACCTTTCCATTTGCAACAGCTACTATCTCATTTAACAGTTCTTTTCCCATTTCTTCTATGGATTTTGTCCCTTTAATTATAGGACTTGCATCAAAATCTATATTTTCTCTCATCTTATTGAACGTTATCTTGTTTGCTGTCATTTTAAGAACAGGTACAAGTCCATTTCCTGTCGGAGTTCCCCTCCCTGTAGTAAACACAACTATTTGTGCACCTCCTGCAACAAGCCCTGTTACAGAAGCTATATCATATCCTGGGGTATCCATTATGACAAGTCCTTTTTTGCTTGGACCGACACCATAGTCTGTAACTTCCTCAATAGGTCTATGTCCACCCTTGTGTATACATCCAAGTGACTTTTCTTCAAGGGTAGTTATTCCTCCAGCCTTGTTTCCAGGTGAGGGGTTCCCATTTCTAAGATTTTCTCCAACATTTTTTAAATGCTCCTCATATCTTTTTATAATTTCGTATATCCTGTCCTTTACTTTAGAAGTAGCTGCCCTTTCTGCAAGAATATGCTCTGCTCCTATAAACTCTGTCGTTTCACATAATATAGAGGTTGAACCCAGATCAACTAGCCTGTCAGTTGCATTTCCGAGCACAGGATTTGAAGCAAGTCCTGATGTAAGATCTGAACCTCCACAGTTAGTGGCAACAATCAGTTCTGACAGTGGAACTTTTTCTCTTTGCTTCATTGACGCTTCCATTCTCATCCTTCTTGCATATTCCGCACCTCTTTTTATAGTAGCAAGAGTTCCACCTTCTTCCTGTATTATAACCATTTCAAGCGGTTTATTTGTCTTTGACTTTATAAGTTCATACATATCTCTAGGCTGTGCGTTTTCACATCCAAGTCCTACAAGTACGGTACCATAAACATTTGGATTTGCTGCAAGTCCAGAAAGTATGTCCATAGTAATCTTAAGATCACCTTTAACCTGTGCACATCCATTCTGGTTTATTATGCTGGTAGTACCTTCAACCTGATTTGAAATTGCCCTTGCAGTTTCACTGGAGCAGGAACAGGTAGGAAGTATTAGAATATGATTTCTAATTCCAACCTTTCCATCTGGTCTTCTGTATCCTAAAAAATTCATAGTAAAATCTCCCTTCCTTAATCTTCAATAAATTCACGTATACTTACTAAGTTTTGAGAATGTACATGCTGACCTTTTTTTATATTCTGGGTAGCCTTTCCAATCACCTGCCCATATTTATATACAAGCTCCCCTTCTTTTACATTCTTAATAGAAAATTTATGATATATAGGAACATGCTGTAATATAGTTACACTTACAACTTTATCGCCTGATTTATAGCTCGTGACATCGTCTTTATTAAGTTCTTCTAGGGCAACTGCAACACTGTCCTTTTCACTTATTATAAGTGAATTTATTTTATTTCCCATCTCCATCATCCTTTCATAATAACTAATCTTGCAATTTTACCGAAAAGCCCTATATATCTTAGTACTTTTTCGATTGCTATCGATTACATGGAATTTAATTTTCTCCACAAAGTTGTTCTACTAATATTAAAATCCAGGCATAATTTATCTTTATCACCATTGTATCTATCTAACAGAGTATTAAATATTTCACTTTCCATCTCTTTTAAATCATAAGAAAATCTAATATTTATTTCATCACTGTTTTCCAAATTTCTTGACTCAAGCATATTAGAAATAATTTGCTCATTTAATTCGGTACCTTCTGAACAGGCTACAACAAATTTAGCAAAGTTCTGTAGTTCTCTCACGTTACCATACCAACTATATTTCAAAAGTGGTAAAAATATTTTATCATTATTCCAGTTAAGTTTCTTACCTTCAATAATACATTGCTTGTCTATAAATCTTTCAAACAGAGGTATTATATCTTTTTTCCTGAATCTGAGAGGTTGCAGTTTCAATTCAAGGACATTTATTCTGTAATACAAATCATATCTAAAATTATTTTTTCTACATTCTTCTTTCAAATTCTTATTTGTTGCACATATAATGCGCACATTCACCGGAATATTCCTATTTCCTCCAACTCTCCTGATTTCATTTTCCTGAAGCACCCTCAATAGTTTTCTTTGAAAATTCAAGGAAACTTCCCCAATTTCATCAAGAAATAGGGTACCGTTATTTGCCAATTCAAATAATCCTTTTTTCCCTCCCTTCACAGCTCCTGTAAATGCACCGTCTTCATATCCAAATAATTCACTCTCAATTAATGATTCACTTAGAGCCGCACAATTAACAGATATGAAAGGCCCACCTGATCTTTTACTTTCATTATGAATACTCTGGGCAAATAATTCTTTTCCCGTACCAGTTTCTCCGTAAATAATTACAGTTTCATTTGATTTTGCAAATTTAGCTGCTTTTGTTTTTATATCATCCTGGCCTATGATATCAGTGAGTTTATACTTGGCTCTGAATTCTAAATTATTCTTTGTCACTGCATTGGCACTTTTTTGATTTATTAAAAATACACTTCCAACATATTTTTTGTCCACGTTTACTGGAATTTCTTCATATCTACTGCCATTTAAAATTTTATATAGATTTTCCTTGCTAATATCTGTATTATAATATCTAAATAATCTTTCTATGTTGGAGTTAAACAATAAATTACCGGTTTTATCTTTGAGGACAATCCCTTCTTCAGCTCTGTTCAACAAAATTCTTATCTGTTCATTCCTATACCTGCTAATAAAATCATAATTCAGTATATTGGTACATAATGACAATGCATTCACAATAGATTCTTCTCCAGATTCAAGCAGTTCTGCATATATTCCTGCTTTTCTAGCTTCATATACTGCGGTTACATCACCAATTATAGCATCTATGTGCTCTTTTTCTGCAAGATACTTCACTTTCATTCTGACATCATTTACTCCATGGCACACTGAAAATTGCAAATTTATACCCAAAATTTTATTGAGATACTGTCTTTCACTTTTACCGATGATATTTGATACATTGACAATAGCAACCTTTTTGTAGCCCTCAATGATTATTTTATTCACAGCCTTCAATACATCAACAGGCGTTGCAGATATGTCAATTACTGGCACATCAACTTTGCCTTTCAAATAGTTTGATGTACCCCACCTGCTAAGCACAATCCTTATACCATTTTTTACGGCATAGTTTACTTCATCAATACTCTGATTCATATTTCCTTCTATGATAGATAACTTAACTTTAGATTTTTCATTGAACTTCCTTGCTAAGATTTCAAGCCCATGATAAGGTGCAACCAATAATATATTGTTATTCATATTAAACTCACCACCTAATTAATATTAGTGCTCTATTTAATTATATTACTATACGCTGCAAAGAATATCATGATTTCTTGATACAGAAATAGGAATTTTATCTAAATCTACAGCAATTCCTATTTCTGACAAATATATAGGACTACATAGTAGGTCCTATACGCCAAATTCCGAAATCATTTTCCCCGAGAATTTCAGCTTTTGTAAGTTTTCCAGAAGCTACATCAATTATCTCTTCTATTATCCTTTTTCCTACATCCTCAACTGTTTCATCGCCATCAATTATAGTACCTGCATTTAGGTCTATATTATCCCTCATTTTTTCAAATATCTCAGAATTAGTTGAAACTTTTATAGTAGGTACAATAGCTGAACCTGTAGGTGTACCTCTTCCAGTTGTAAACACACATACCTGACATCCGCCTGCCGCCATACCAGATAGCTGCTCAATATCATTACCCGGAGTATCCATATATACAAGTCCTTTTTCAGTTATCTTTTCAGCATAGTCAATTACATCAACTAGAGGTTTGGTACCTGCTTTATGAACACATCCAAGTGATTTTTCCTCAATAGAAGACAGCCCTCCTTCAATATTTCCCGGCGACGGGTTTCCACCTCTCATATCAACATTTAAAGCTTTAGCAGAATCTTCACACATTTTAACCTTTTCAAAACATTTCCTGGAAACTTCTTCATTTACAGCTCTTGCCGCAATTATATGTTCGGCTCCAATTAATTCTGGAGTCTCAGCCAGAATTGAAGTTCCTCCAGCATCTATCAGTATATCACTGGCTTCTCCTAAAGCTGGATTACCTGAAATTCCCGAGCATGCATCCGAACCACCACATTCTGTTCCAAGAATAAGCTCAGACATATCAATTGGCTCACGTTTTAACTTTGTTGCAGCCTCCATCATCTTGTTTGCTGCACTTGAACCATCTGCTATTGCCTTGTATGAGCCACCTGCATCCTGAATTATAACACAGTGTACCGGCTTATATGGACATTGTTTTTTTATTTCCTTGGCTATGTCCTGTGCTCTCACAACTTCACATCCAAGACCAACCACAACTACACCATAGACATTAGGGTTTATCCCATGTCCTATAAATACTCTTCCTGTCTGTTCTGCATCTGGTGCAAGTTCAGAACATCCATGCTGATGTTCAATCCATACTGTTCCTGAAACATTATCTGCAATTCCTCTTGCCACACGATTAGCACAAACTACTGTAGGCAAAATCAAAACATGATTACGAATGCCGGCTGATCCATCAGGTCGGCGATATCCCATAAATTCCATAATTATATCCTCCAATAAATATAAATTTTTTTATTTTTGATTCAAATCTCCACGGCCGCGAATAGGCTTGAGATTGTGAACATGAACATGCTCTCCTTGTTTAATATTTTCTGAAGCTACTCCAATGGCCTCTCCATATTTGATTATTTTTTCATCTTCATCAATATTCCTAATTGCAAGTTTATGTCCGAAAGGTATCTTTTCCAGTACATGTAACTTCAAATCATCATTGTTGATCTTTAAAACTATATCTGTTCCAGGCAGAATTTCGCTAGTTGCTGTAGCTACATTGTCAATAGCCTTAATTACAATTGCCTTTACTTTTGCCATTTAAATCTCCCTCTTTCTTTTATAAATTTAAAATATTCAATTTATTAAAATTATTCTAAATACTACTTATTATGTCGTTTTCAGCTCTTCCGCATTTTCCCTGTCAAATTTAGGACAGCCATATTTTTTTGCTATAAAGTCAACAAATGGCGGAACTACTATAGCTGTTATTACAACTGCAGCTGCAATTTGTGTAGTGGCAGATGCAACAAATGGCTTCCATGTAGGATCAATCAATGCTACTGCAGCCGGTGTCGCTATTGTATTACCTGCCGCACTTGCTATAGCCGCCCCTGCATATCCAGGTCTTTTTGCTATAAACTTATCGGCAAATAATGCTACTCCGCCTCCAATGAAAAATACCATTGCAGCCAGCAAAATACCACTTAAGCCAGCTTTTACTATATTTCCAAAATTTATACCTGCACCAATTGAAAAACCTATAAATGGTATTACCATGCCAACACCTGCAGAAAAGAACTTCCTAACATCAACATCAAGATTTCCTAAAATAAAACCTACTATCAGAGGTACTACAGCAGCAAAAAGCGATATCAGTGGAATATTGGCAAGCCCGGAGGCTCCCAATGTAAGCAGTGCAAGAAAAGGTCCATCATGTATGTTCATAATTCCCATAGCTGCTGCATCTTTGGAGTCCCCATATTCACCCATCAAAGAAAGGTACAGGCTTCCATTGGCCCCCGTAACGGAACTGATTATTGCAAGAGCCGACACTCCCATAAAACCAGCCCTCCCAAATATTTTACTCACTGCTATACCAAGAAGCGCACCGGCAGCATACTTGGCTATCAATAAGATTGCCCCTCTCCTCATAGCTTCAGGCACTTCCTTGATTTTTAAATTGGTACCTATAAAAAATATCTGCATGCCAACTACTGTAGCAACAGCAGCATTAGAAAAGAGTGCCGTAGTAAAAGATCCTATTTTAAGGGCATTTGGTGCAAAAGTATTTATTAATGCACCTATGAGCAGTGGAACTACCATCATTCCACCAGGAACTTTTTGAACAGTTTTCATTATTTTCATATTACTCACTCCTCAATAATTTTCTTGACTTTTTCTATACTGTCATTATCCAAAAGACCATATGGCTTTTTAGGCATAGGAACTATATCAAGACCCTGCAGAGCTTTTATAGTCTTTATAGTAGTAATAAAATGCGGTGCTGCGGAATATACAGACATAAGTCTGTTTACTTTCTTCTGAAATTTATTTATTTCCTGAAAATCTCCTCTAGTAAACGCTTTATACGCATCTGTAAACAATTTTGGGAAAACGTTTGTAAGCCCTGCTATAAGTCCATTTCCCCCTGACAGCAAATTAGGTATTAGATATTCATCAAATCCGGAAAATACAGCAAAATCCGGGATTTCACCTTTTACTATATCGATAAGTTCCCTGGTATGGCTCATGCCATCTACCGTATCCTTTATACCAACTATATTGGAAAATTCACTAGCTAATTTTAGAACAAGTTTAGGATTTATATTTACAGCTGTCCTTTCCGGGAAGTTGTATATAAAAACAGGTAATTTTGTATTTTTAGCAATATCACTGTAGTAGTTGTAAATAGTCTCGTCATTAAGTTTAAAATAATAGGGAGAAATTATGACAGCTGCATCAGCTTTTTCTGTTTCGGCAAACTTTGTAAGTTCAATAACTTCATCTACTGAAGTTCCTCCAGTCCCTATAAGGACAGGGATCCTTTTATTTACGGTTTTTACTGCAAAACTGATGAATTCCTTTCTTTCCTCCATTTTCATGGCAAAGAATTCACCTATACTGCCCATAAATAGAATTCCGTTTACTCCTCCTTCTATCAGAGTTTCAATCATTTTTTTATTTCCTTCAAAATCAATCCTCCTCTCCTTGTTAAGAATAGTAATCATTGGTGTAATTATACCTTTTAACATTTTTATACCTCCAATTTCAAAATCGTGTTAACGTTTATATTTTATGAGCAAGTATCATGCCAAAAAATAATATTACAGCTGGATTTTGAATCAAGCTCCTAAAAGTAGCTATATAAATTGAATATAGACATATAAAATAAAACTACAGTTAATCGATTATATTTCACTAATAAAATAAATACACTATTTTTGATTTCATTAATGAAAACCTTTAATAACTTTTCAACATAGCCCACAAAACAAAAGGTGCTTTCCAAAGTTGAAAGCACCTTACACATTATACAAAGCTGAAATAGGTTCACAAAACTTATTTCGCCTCTTTTTTTGCCTTATGTTCCTTTATTCCCTTGTCAAGCTTTTCAATTATTCCGGGAACAAGTTCCACGAGCTTGTCAAGATTACCCTTGTTTCTTATGGGAATCATCTGCACCATTTCACCTTTTATTACAAGTACCGCATCTGGAGTTATTCTGGCACCTGCACCCAGACCTCCCCCTTCTCCTGACTGTTTCTTGCCGGGATCGGTTCCTTCTCCCGTACCCGTACCACATCCAAAGGTTACAGTTATAAATGGAACAAGTGTTATTTCATCATCTATCTTTATAGGTTTTCCTACGACGGTTTCTGTTTTAAAGAAGTTTTCAAGCTTTGAAAAAAGCGCCTCTGCATTTTCTTTAATATCCATGACACACCTCCAAAATTAATAATGACTACAGGTCTTATTTTACCACAAATGCCCATACTTATATACAGTTCTTCCTCCAAAAAATCCGGCTTAATATCAATACAGGAAAATTTGAAAAATGGCCTGACCATATAAATAAGCCCTGCAAGCATTCCGGTACATGACGGATCGCTGAAGCCATACTTTCCCTCCAATTTAAAGTATTCCGGCCTAAGCTTGTCCAATATCTTGTGAAAATGATTTTTATATTCCTTTATATTTGTAAGCAGATCATGTATGGTGAAGTTGAATTTTCTATTGGTATTTCTAGTTTTTTTAGTCTTGAGGTTCAACTTCTTTTTGAAAAAGAATATTTTGATGTTTATTTCAATGTCTTTACCGCAGCCACCGCCTTCCAGTAAAATCATATTGAAGATAAGCGCAACTTTGAAATTGAAGCTCACATGTCTGTCCTCCATTAAAACATCCACAGAATATTTTACGGGAAGCATTAAAAAAATTACAGCAGCTGCTATTATGACCAAAATCATATCCAGCATTATGTATAATATTGTCATATTCCACACCCCCGATACATTAATTCAATTAAATGATATAATAATAATATAATCAATACAAGGAGCTACAAAAATATGAATAATTATGGAATTCTGATGGGTCTGTCAGTTCTTGTGCTAACAGCAATAGGTCATATAGCCGTAATAAAAGGTGAATACCATTTCGGAGTGAAAATATGGGTACTGTTCTTTGTGGTAGGAACAGCAGGTATAATAGTCTCCTTTATGGTAAAAAATATATTGTTGTCTGGTTTTCTTGGAATACTTGGTTTTACATCACTATGGAGTATATCCGAGGTATTCAAACAGAAAAAAAGAGTCGCCAGAGGATGGTTCCCTAGAAAAAATAATACATTGTAAGGGTGCTTTTATGAAAAAGAATAAACTTTTAAAAATACTGATACTGATTGCTGTAATTATAGCAGCATATTCCAGCTACAGGATATATTTCGCTAGAAACAACTTCAGTGTCGAGGACCGATACAGCCAGATCAAGATTTCAATGCACGGGGAAATAGTCTGGGATTCTACCTCGAGGAAAAGTATATCCGTAAAAAACAGTAATGGACAGCCCATCAAGGTATATGCATTTTTGGATACCGGCAAAAAAGACATATTGATAAATCCACCTGTAAATGGCTTTACACATGACAACCTGTATTACATCACCATTTCACACAACCTCCACTTCAAAAATGGCAGTATGGACAAAGATAAAATAGTGAAATTCAAAGTCAAGAACGAGGATGCACCTCTGCCAAAGAAGGTAAAAAGAACACCCCGATATGGGGATATAGTAGGCACATCCGATGTTTATATGGGCTACAAATACGACCACTATGGAGTTTATGTTGGAAACAACAGGATTATTCACTACTGCAGCAGCAACGGAAAGGTGTCTGATACTGAAATACAGGAAACCAGCCTATATCCATATTTCAAAAAGGGAAAGTATTTTGTACTGGACCTTGGAAATGGAGCTAAATTCAATTCCTATGAGACAGTAAGAAGGGCAAAATCAAGACTTGGTGAAAAAAGCTACAATCTTCTTCAAAATAACTGCGAACACTTTGCTGTATGGACAAAGACAGGAAATGCCAGATCCTATCAGCTAGACAGACTCTCAAGCAGCGAAATAGCCCAGATCAGGCTGTTTATGTCCATGGGAATAAATCTTCAATAAATACACCAATATACAAAATGCTGTCGCATTAGCATAAAAAATATGCTAATGCGACAGTCAATTTTGAGTTCAGACTTTTACTGCACTTTATACAATCCCTTGCTGGCCATATAGTTGTATATGGATTCACCGTGCTGCTGTTCTTCCTTCTGTATGTGATTCAGAACATCCCTTGCATTTTTATCCCTGAATTCAAATATTGTGGTATCATAAGCTCCCGATACGTATTTTTCCGTCATAAGCATATCCTTGCAGAAATCCGCATCATTTGGCCCTGCAGCACCCGGCTGGGGCTGAAGGCCTGCAGATGCAGTACCTGCCAGAGGCAGCTGTGCTGGCTGTTGTGCTGTGCTGGAACCTCCACTCACATTTGGTATCTGCCCGCTCAAAAGAGAATTTATACTGTTCAGGTGTTCCCTTTCAGCATTGGCATTGTCCGTAAATATTTTTTTTAGCTGGGGATCCTGTGTCTGATTTGAATAATTGGTATACTTTTCTATGCATATTTGTTCGTGGGTTTTTTGATCTTCCAGCAAAGTTCTTTCCTTGTTGCTTAAAGTAATTGACATAAAAACACCTCCGATTTTATTATTTGCCTTGGTGTTCTTATTTATTCAAAATTAAAATACAAAATGCTTCAAATTATATAAAAATAAATTTGAAGCATTTTGACAATTCCAATCGTATAATAATATAGAAGAAAGATTTATGTAAACTTCCGACATATATAAGAGCATATAACTGGAGGGTACACATATATATGATCCATGGAGGTTTACATAAATTTAACTGCATAAATACTAAAATTCACTAATTAATATGATTATACCATTAAATGAGTATGTATTAAACCTATATTTAAAAATTTTATCATAAATTTATATAATTAAATCTATAACGAATACTCTACATATATCATTAACATTTTAATTGAAAATGAATATATTGACATTGTAAACAACTATTAGAGGTGAAAACATTGTATCCAAATTTCATGCCTTATATGGCTCCGAACATGGGACCCAATATGGGACCAAACGTGAGGCCCAATTTCATGCCTCCTCCAAATATGATGCCGCAGATGCAGCTTGCTAGGGTTTATATAATGCCCCAGCCTTTTATTGGGCTGCTGCCACTCAAGGAAGCACTGAGGGAAGGAACAGTATTTCCCAATCTTGTCAAGCCCTACAATCCGAAAAAAAAATAATATAGGAGGAGAACCATGAAGGATAATAACAACGCCAATATTGGCAGTAAAAACAATAAGGGCAGTAAACTGAGCAGGAAAAGCCTCTTGAACAAAATAAGAGAACTTGAATTTGCTGCAGTAGATCTCAATCTATACCTCGACAACTTTCCAAACAACCGGGATGCACTGTCAGCATATAACAAATATACCACACAGCTTCTTTCATTGAAAAAGGAGTATGAGGACAATTATGGTATGCTGACCAATTTTGGATCAAGCACAAGCAAGTATCCCTGGAGCTGGATAAACGATCCATGGCCTTGGGAATCTGAGAAATAGGAGGATAGATTATGTGGAATTATGAAAAAAAGTTGCAGTATCCTGTAAATATAAAGAAAAAAGACGTCCGGATGGCCAAATATCTCATAACCCAGTTTGGAGGACCTGACGGTGAGCTGAGTGCTTCCATGAGATATTTAACCCAGCGTTACACAATGCCCACAGGCAAAACAAAAGGTTTACTTACAGACATAGGTACGGAGGAACTCGCACATGTAGAGATAATAGGTGCAATGTTCCATCAGCTTGTTGAAGGTGTGACGCCGAAAGAACTGGAGGCTGCCGGTCTTGGAGCAAATTATGTCCAGCACGATCATTCCCCATTTTTGGTGGATGCAAACGGTGTACCCTGGACAGCCGCCTACTTTGCATCTACCGGTGACCACATTGCCGACCTGCATGAAGATCTGGCTGCAGAGGAAAAGGCAAGAATGACCTATGAGCATCTGTCAGACCTGACAGATGACCCTGATCTGAGAGATGTACTGAGGTTTCTAAGACAGAGGGAAGTAGTCCACTTTCAGCGTTTTGGAGAAGCTCTCATGGATGTACAGGGCGGCGTAGGTATGAAAAAGAATTTTTATATGAAGCCTGAAAAAGGCTGTAACTGCTAGTAGAAAAAATGGACAGTGAAATGCTTCACTGTCCATTTTTTCTCTGCTCAAATATATTCTTGACATTGTTCAATATATCATGGTTTGTCAAATCATAGTGAAGTGGCGTAAGTGTGGCATAACCTCTCCTTATATAGTAGAGATCCGTTCCTTCCACATCGTATCCCGTCAATTTCCCCTGACGATGAAAATCTTTATTTTTGTTTTCATCCTCTTTTTCTACGTAAAAATCATCATACATTTTAAAGCCTGTTCTGCATACCTTTATGCCCTTTATATCCTCCTGCTTCAAAGGCGGTACATTGAGGCTCAGCACTATATCATCCTTGAGGTATCTTTTTTGTTTTGCAGTATTCAGAACCTGTCTTGCATAGTCCGCAGCTATATTATAGTCATATCCGGGCTGACCCACACCCATGGATACTGCCATGGAAGGTATTTTGCAGAGAGCAGCTTCAATTGCAGCAGAAACTGTTCCAGAATACACTACATCGATTCCTACATTATACCCTTCATTTATTCCCGATATTACCATGTCCACATCTCCTGCTATTTTATCCACTGCAACCCTGACACAGTCCGCCGGAGTACCGTCTACACTGTATGCCTCGGCTCTTATTCCCTGAATTTTTTTCTGTCTCACCGCTATCCCCCTTGCCACAGTTATGGAATGACTGCTGGCACTTCTCTGCTGCGATGGTGCGGCGATTATAATTTCATTATCCTCTTCAAGGTGTTTTGCCAGGGTGTAAAGTCCCTGTGCATTTATTCCATCATCATTGGTCAACAACAATTTCATATATTTACCTCCAAATCAATATTATCATCAATCTACATTCACATTTTTTACATATTCTACTTTAAGAAGACTTATCATAATCTGTCTGGTATCATCCGGACTTTTACTGTACAGCCTGAATGTAATTCTTACTTCAAAATCCCTGTCTTTTTTATTGTGATGCCTGTCTACACGTATATTCGATATTCTCATTTTTGAATCCTTCAACACATCCAACGAGGGATTTACACCTTCTATGGACATATCTGCCTTTACAATGGAATACAGGGCACTTCTCTGAAGTTTGTTGAATATCTCAAGTCCTACAAGTATGAGAAGGGTGGCACTTGCCCCCGGTATATACATTCCAGCTCCAATAGCAAGGCCGATGCCTGCCGTAGCCCATAATCCAGCGGCAGTAGTAAGACCTCTTACATACTGGTGCTCCACTATTATAGTTCCCGCCCCGAGAAATCCAATCCCGCTTACAACCTGTGCAGCCACCCTGCTTGGATCAAGTCCTACAGAATCAATTCCTGCAAGATCAAAAAAGCCATATTTTGATACGAGCATTATAAGAGCACTTCCAAGTGAAACTACAAAATGTGTCCTGAGTCCCGCATCCTTGAAATGGCTTCTTCTCTCAAATCCTATAAATGCTCCGAGCACACCTGCCAGAAGCAGTCTCAATATCATCTCCCATTCATTCATTATAAATATCCCCCTTATCTATCATTTACTTGTCTTTCTATATCCCTCCATATCTCATCTACGCTCTTTTTCTGAAGTACATTGTATCTGTTTCCCCTTACCATAACATCAAACTGGCATATGGCAGAATAAATACAAAAATCACAGCCGCTTTTCAGATTTTCCCTGCAGGGTGAAATTTCTATATCACCTTCAAGTATCCTCTCGCATACATCTGCCATGGTAATTCTCACATACTTTCTAAGCATGTTGAACTGGTCCAGTGTAGCAACAGATGATCTGCCGTATGAAATATTGCCGTCCTTTTTTATGGATGCCGGTATTATATCCGAAGCTCCATCAATGCTGTCATCCATATCCCTTATTATATCAGGATCATCCAGCAGTAGCCCGTTCATCCTGAGGCTTTTTACTATTTTTCTTTCTATTTCTTCGTACGTCATGCCTTCCTTGCCGCTGATTATGGGATCATCCAGCTTGAAGTACAGCATTCCTCCCGGAATGGCAGCTTTTTCCGTCTGCTTTTCAATTTCAGAAAGTATCACATCCAGATATACGAGAAGCTGTATCTGAAGTCCGTAATATAGATCTGAAATATCAAATTCCTTTACTCCGGATTTGTAATCTATCACCCTCAGATAGTCTGCCCCATCTTGTCTCATTATATCTATTCTGTCAACCCTTCCCGAGAGGCTTATTTCCTCACCTGAATGGAGCTTCACTGAAATAGGCGGAAAATCTCCGGACTTTCCAAAGGAAACCTCATATCCCTCCGGATCAAATCGGCTCTTTTTTATGTGCTCCGTCACAAGCCAGACAGCTCTTGTAACAACCCTTCTCAGTCTTGTTGTAATATGTCTGTATCTGTTTGAACTGTTCAATATTGAATTTGGCCTTTCCTCAAGCATATTTTCAATTACAAGGGAGACATTTTGGCTGCACCATTCTTTGTCTATGTCCCTCCATGTAAGTTTTTCCTCCTTTAATTTGGTGGAAAATACCTGAAGTACACTGTGCATGAAGCTTCCTATGTCAGGAGGTGTAAGATTGTATATTCTCCTCTCCCCTGCCTTCAAACCGTACTGTACAAAGTATGCAAATGGACACTGTACAAATTTTTCAAGCCTTGAAACACTCATGTTGAGATGTTTTCCATAGAGATTTCTTACCTTTCTGGTATCTGCTATCTCCATTTCATTGGTGTAGCTGAATCCTTCAAGTATGCTGTTCAACTTAGCACTCCAGTCCTTACTGCCTTCATACCATCTGTATACATCAAGCCAGACTGGATCAGCAGCCTTTTTTAGCGAATCATATCTTATATTCTGAATAAGCTTGTTGAAAGTGGCCCCGGGTACGCTCACAGATTCCATTCCGCCTTTTGTCTCAACACCTTCATCAATAAGATCACTTTCTTCTACAAGTTCCGGGAAAATTTTTTTCAGCCTGGATATTATAATAGACGGTCTCTTCGACTTTCCCTCATCATCTCCTATGGCATAACTGATCCTGAGATACCTACTCATTATAGTCAAGGTTGTATATATGAGAAATCTCTCTTCAAAGGCTCTCGTCCTGCTGTTTTCCACAAGTTCCATACCCATCTCCCTGAGTTCGTCCCTGTCTCCGTCCGTAAGGATTCCATCAGAAACCATGCATGCGGGAAAAATCCCATCATTTGCACCAACTATATAAAGTGCCTTTATATCATGACTCCTTATCCTGCTAATACTTCCTACGAGTACCTGATCAAGAGAAGGCGGTATGACACCTATTTTATACTCGCTGAATCCAGCTTCAAGTATATGGCTGAAGGTATCCATGCCGAAGACATCATTACCTGTGGTATCTACTATCTGATCCAGGGTATCCATGACTATGTTCCATATCTGACTGTATTCCCTGGCTTTGTCAAGACGTGAACTTTCCTTGAATTCAACTATTATATTTTCTATCTTCTCAGGTATTTTTATATCACATATGAAATTGTAAAGTCCGATACATTTGTCCCTGCCGCTTTTTCTTCCCTTGATGGAGGAGGACAGTTTTATAATAGGTTCCCTTACTCTGTCCCTTATGGAGTTTATCTTCTGCAGGAGCTCCTCCTGGTTGTCATCCTCGTTTTCATTGGTACTGTAGCTCATCCTGAATTCCCATGGTTTCTCCATTGTCCATTTTGAACCTTTTATCCCATTTTCCAGAACATAGTTTTCCAACAGATCTATATCTTCATTGTCAAAGTCAAGAAGCCAGGTCTTCAAATATCTGAATACCGACTCATAGGACCAGTTTTGGGAAATTATATTTACTGCGGAAATTATTAAAATTACTATTGGATTGTCGTCTATATTTCTCTTTTTATCAATGAAAAACGGTATGCCATATTGTGTAAACACAGCCTTTATTATATTTTCGTAGCCTTCTAGATCGCCACTTACAACTGCCATGTCCCTGAATCTGAAATTGTTGTCCCTGCATAATGAAATTATATTTCTTGCCGTATTTTCCACTTCGGTGTATTTGTTCAGAGATCTGAGTATACTTATATTTTTAGGCTTGTATTCATACTGTCTGTATGGATATGAGAGCATGTAGCTTTCCAGATGCTGAAGCTCACTGCTGTATTTGAACTTATAGCATGGTCTGCCGCTCAGAACAACGGGTTTTTCATAGCAGATGTTATTCCGTTCTGCCATTTCAAGTAACTTTTTTTCTGTAGTTCCGCAGGGCAGAAAGAGATCATCATTTGAATCCATGCAGAGTGTAAAATTCACTTTATCAGCCCGTATCATTATTTTTTCCAGTATATTGTATTCCTGCGGGGTAAAAGTAGAGAACTCATCAACCCATACCTGTGCACCATCAAACATGGAGGATTCATCAAGCTTTTGTGTCAATATGTCAAGTTTATCTTCATCATCCACATAACTCTGCTTCATCCTGCTCTGGAACTGTGAAAATACCGTTGCTACGTCACTCAGCTTATTGTATAGAGATGGATTTTTCACCTTATTTCCATTTATGATGTCTTTCAATCCATCAGGGTTTATACCATACCTTTTAAACTCCTTTATAGTTGTTGAAATATCGGATACAAGCCCCCTTTTCCTGGCACCTTTCTTGAAAACCTTCAATTTATCCCTGTTCTCCTCAAGTATTTTATATAGAAGTATGCTCTTTCCCGAATCATTGATATGCCTGTTTGTTTCTCCTCCCACTTCATCCATTACATAATCCGCCATCCTTTTGAAGCTTACAACCTTAACCTTCAATATTCCGTTATGCCCTATACTTTCTATTATATTTTTCTCCGTTTGAAATGAGAACTGTTCCGGTACAATCAATATAAGGGGATCTGGTCCGTTACATTGAATTTTTCTGCCGATATCCCAAAAGCAGTAGTGGCTTTTTCCACTTCCGGACCTTCCGTATATAAATTTTATACTCAATAGATATTCCCCCTTAATACATTATATGTATAATATATTAAATAAAGCCCTGCACATTTGCAAGGCCTATTTAAATACAGATTAGAATTTCACCAGATTCTGAGGCTGTCCATCAAGCCATTTGATTATGTTCTCGAAGGTTATATGTGCCCTCCTTACCATAGCTTCCTTTGTTGCAAATCCTATATGTGGAGTAAGTACCGTGTTTGGTGCATCCAAAAGAGGATATATGTCCTCAAGAGGCGGCTCACTGTCAAATACGTCTATCCCTGCCCCTCCAAGCTTTCCAGCTTTCAATGCCTGTGCAAGAGCTGCATTGTCGACAATCGGCCCTCTCGCTGCATTTATAAGCAGGGCACTTTCCTTCATCAAGGCAATTTTTTCACTGCTTATGAGCCCCTTTGTGTCATCATTTTGAGGAAGATGGACTGAAACAACATCACTTTTTGAAAGGAGTTCATCCAACGTTACATATTTTATGCCAATACTCTCAAGTTCTTGCTTTCTGCTTCTATTATATGCAAGAACACTGCACCCGAATGCCTTTGCCAGTCTGCAGACTGCAGATCCAATTGCTCCGGTTCCAATTACGCCAAATGTTTTCCCGCTCAGATCTCTCTGGCTGTATCCGTCTTTTGTCTTTCCCTCCCTGGTAGACCTGTCCAATGGTACGATGTTTCTGAGAAGCGATAGAGTGAGTCCTATTGCAAGCTCGGCTACAGAATCCGTACTATAGCCTGCTGCGTTTGAAACAACCACATTTTTGCCGCATGCTTTAAGCTCAACATGGTCAACTCCTGTAAAAGCTATGGAAATCATCTTGAGTTTATCATCGGTGGCTATTACCTCACCTTTAAGTGGCATATTCGCAAGTACAATTACTTCTGAATCACGAACTCTCTCTTTTAAAATCCCTGTGTCTGTAACTTTATTGTTATAGATTACAAGTTCATGTCCTCTGTCTGTAATCGGTTTCGCAATGTTTCTGAGTTCATCTTCGGAAAGTCCAAGCGGTTCGATAACTGAAATCTTCATAATCATCACTCCATATGCAATTATTTAATATACAATTATAATTGTAGAATAAAATCTCTATAAAAACAAGGACATACATGGAAATTAATCCTGTACGTCCCTGTATGATTCAGCTTTCCTTCTTATATTGAAGGGCAGCTTTTCCTTCATCTCCGGTACTTATTCGTATAACATTCTGTACATCATATACAAATATTTTTCCATCGCCTATTTCTCCAGTGTGGAGAACCTTCTTTGCAGTTTCAACCACGGTTTCAACAGGTATCTCGGAAACTATTACTTCTACTTTTATTTTTGGAAGAAGATTTATATCCATTGTCAAGCCACGATAATATTCCTTGTGTCCCTTTTGCATTCCGCACCCCAGAACATTGGTAACAGTCATCCCGGCAATTCCGATATCACCAAGAGCCTTTTTCAATTCCTCAAACTTCCCCTGTGAAGTAATAATATCTATTTTTGTAAGCTTATCAGCCATGATTATACCTCCTTTTATAATACATTTTTATAATGCAAATTACTATAATATAATTCTATGCTAATTTATTTAATTTAGTCAACATCCCAAATAAATTTATCAGCTGTTCAATCCACCATAAGCTTCCTCACCATGTTCTGTAACATCCAATCCAGTTTCCTCGGCTTTGTCACTTACTCTTATGCCGCTTACAGCCTTAATTATTTTGATTATAATAAATGTAACTACTGCGGAGTAAATCACACTTGCCAGAATACCTATAATCTGTATCAGAACCAATTTGGGATTTCCATGAATAAGTCCGTTTGCACCAGCAGAGTTTATTGCCTGCCATGCAAATATTCCCGTTGCAATTCCGCCCCATATACCACCTACACCATGGCATCCAAAAGCATCAAGTGCATCATCATATCCAAATTTGGATTTTGCAAATGTAACCGATGTATAACAAATTGCTCCTCCTATCAGCCCTATAAGAATTGAAGCAAGAGGACTTACAAAACCTGCACCGGGTGTTATTGCTACAAGACCTGCAACTATTCCACTTGCAACTCCAAGAGAAGTTACTTTCTTTCTATATGCAAGCTCACACAGACTCCAACTCAAAGCTGAAGCTGCTGCCGCAGTATTTGTAGTTATAAAAGCATTTACAGCCACGCTGTTTACGGCCAGTGCACTTCCTGCGTTGAAACCGTACCATCCAAACCAGAGCACTGCAGCTCCCATGCAGGTCATAGGCAGGTTACTTGGTTTCCCGACATTTTTCCTCTTGCCAAGCATAATGGCTGCTACAAGTGCCGATACTCCTGAACTTATATGGACTACATCTCCACCTGCAAAATCGAGAGCTCCAAGATTCTTTAACCATCCACCTGCACCCCATACCCAGTGGGCAATCGGGTCGTATACGAAGGTTGTCCAAAGTATTAGAAAAGCAACCCATGGTAAAAACTTCATTCTTTCTGCTATTGATCCTGATATAAGTGCTGGAGTTATTATTGCGAACATCATTTGAAATAACATAAATACCTGCTGAGGTATTGTAGCAGAATAATCCGGATTTGCTGCGAAACCAACTCCCTTTAATCCTGCAAAATTAAAACCTCCTAAAAATCCTCCAATATCCGTACCAAAACTAAGTGTATATCCTATAAGTATCCACTGTACAGATACTATAGCGAGAGCTGAATAACTGTGAAGAGTACTGTTCAAGCTATTCTTTCCTCTTACCATTCCTGCATAAAATAAAGCCAATCCCGGAGTCATTATCATTACCAACGCCGCGCATACAATTACAAACGTAGTATCTACTCCACTTATCATAAAAAGACCTCCTCTAAAAAATAAAAATTAAGAATAAAAATATAAACAAGCTTTTAAAAAACTTGTTTATATTTTACTCGTTTTTAGGCATATTATCAATAGAAATATTAAGATTTTATTAGATTTGTTATTTTATCTATATGTTCAATGAAGAATAATTTCGTATAATTCTGCAGACCATAAAAAATGAAATTGCAATAAACAATAATTTAGTAACGGAGAATTTTTATGAATACAAAAAACATTGAACGTATGGAAATAGAAAGAATCTACGGCATAATAAGCCCTTTTGAATTGAGAAACAGCCTAATTCAGCTTGCCAGGGATGAAGGTAAAAAAAGTGCACATACGCTTTTAGATGCAGGCAGGGGAAACCCAAACTGGACGGCTGCTCCACCCAGAGAAGCATTTTTTACATTCGGCCAATTTGCAGTACACGCAGCAAGGAAGACCTGGAAAACATGTGACTGTCAGAATTTACTGGCAGGCATGCCCAAAAAAACAGGTATAGCGGAGGAATTCAAAAAATATGCGGAGAAACACAGTTATATGCCTGGAATGAACCTGCTAAATGAAATAATAAATTACGGAACGGAACAAAAGGGATTTGATCCCGATAATTGGATCTATGAACTGGCAGATGGAATAATAGGCGACAACTATCCTTCGCCTGTAAGGATACTGCCGCATATTGCAGATGTGGTTCAGGATTACCTGAAAGAAGAAATATACTCTGAAGATCCATCCCCTGAGTTTGACATGTTTGCAGTAGAGGGAGCAACTGCCGGGATGTGCTATATATTCGATTCGCTCATTGCAAACAACCTCCTGGAAATAGATGATACCATTGCAATCATGACTCCTATTTTCACTCCTTATCTGGAAATTCCGCTCATACCCCGTTATGGTTTCAAGATCATCAACATTCAGGCCTCTGAATTTTCCCGAAACGGTCAAAAGAGCTGGCACTACTCCGATGAGGAAATCGAAAAGCTTGCCAATAATGACATAAAGGCATTATTTCTGGTAAATCCGAGTAATCCGCCTTCTGTGGCCATAAGACCCGAATCCATGGAAAAACTGACAGCCATAGTAAAAAAATACAATCCGAATCTCATGGTAATATCAGATGATGTCTATGGCACTTTTGTAGATGATTTTAAGTCTGCGGCATCATACCTCCCCTTCAATACAATAGGGGTATACTCCTTTTCAAAATATTTCGGAGTTACAGGATGGCGTCTCGGTACTATTTCCCTGGCAAGACAAAATGTATTTGACCATCTGCTTGAAGCACTGCCGGAACACGAAAGAAAATCAGCCAGAAGGCGTTATGAAGCACTGTCCACTAATCCGGAAAACATAAAATTTATAGACAGAATAGCTGCAGACAGCAGACAGGTTGCCTTGAACCATACCGCCGGACTGTCCACACCCCAGCAGGTTCAAATGGCTTTTTTCGCCGTATTTTCCCTTATTGACAGAAACCACAGTTACAAGCAGATTATACAGGATATCTGCAGGAGGCGTAAAAGAAAGCTCTTTGAAAGTCTGGGACTGGATTTAACAGAAGATCCGTACAGTGCTTCCTACTACACCGAATTTGATATACTTGAACTGTCTCAAAATTTTTATGGTGAGGAATTTACAGGATATCTAAAATCCAATTACAAGCCTGTGGACATATTGTTCTCGCTTGCAGAAAAATCTTCAATAGTACTGCTGAGCGGAGCTGGATTCAAGGGACCTGAATGGTCCATAAGAATATCCCTCGCCAACCTGGAGGATGAAGATTATAAAAAAATAGGTGAGGTGCTCCACAACGTACTGGAAGACTATGCATGCAAGTGGGAAAAGTCTAATAAGAAACCTGCAGGTATAAGTTAGTCTGCTTCAAATTGACTGTTGTATAAATTTGCATATGTCCCTCCTTTTTCAAGGAGTTCCCGGTGACTGCCCTGCTCCACAATATCTCCATGATCCATGACAAGTATTAAATCAGCATTGCGGATTGTTGACAATCTATGGGCAATTATAAAGCTCGTGCGATTTTTCATGAGATTGTCCATGGCTCTCTGGATCTGAACTTCCGTACGGGTGTCTACCGAACTTGTAGCTTCATCAAAAATAAGTATCCTTGGATCGGCAAGTATGGCCCTTGCAATAGTAAGCAGTTGCTTCTGACCCTGCGATACGTTGCTGGCTTCCTCGTTCAGAATCATATTGTAGCCATCGGGAAGAGCATGCACAAATTCGTCAACATGTGCCGCTCTTGAGGCTTCAATTACCTCATCATCAGAGGCATCAAGTCTTCCATATCTTATATTCTCCATTATGCTTCCATTGTAAAGCCAGGTATCTTGGAGAACCATTCCGAATATGGATCTAAGATCATTTCGCGTAAAATCCTTTATATCATTGCCATCTACAAGTATTGATCCGCTATTTATATCGTAAAAACGCATAAGGAGCTTTATTATGGTTGTCTTTCCTGCCCCGGTAGGTCCTACGATTGCAATTCTCTGTCCCGGTTTAATAAGGGCGGAAAAATCATTTATTATTACCTTCTTCGGATCATAGCCGAAGCGGACATTTCTGAATTCAACACTGCCCTCTATGCTGTCAGGTTTCACCGGGACTGATGTTTCGGCTGTCTCTTCCTCTTCCTCCAGAAATTCAAATATACGTTCCGCCGAAGCTGCTGTCTGCTGAAGTATATTTGAGATGTTGGCAATCTGTGAAATAGGCTGTGTAAACGAGCGGACATACTGGGTAAATGCCTGTATATCACCAACTTCGATGGTCCTCTTGGCTGCGAGCCATCCTCCCAGAATACATATTGCCACATACCCCAGATTCCCTACAAAATTCATAACCGGCATCATTATTCCGGACAGAAACTGTGATTTCCATGCAGCTCCAAAAAGCTTTCTGTTCATACCGTCGAACTTATCTACACTCTCTTTTTCACCATTGAAGGCTTTCACAACAATATGACCACCATACATCTCCTCAACGTGTCCGTTCAGGTTCCCAAGGTAATCCTGCTGCTGTTTGAAATACCTCTGGGAATGTTTTACAATGACAGCTATGAGCAGCATAGATACCGGAATTATGCAGAGGGCCACAAGAGACATCTGCCAGCTTATGGTAAACATCATTATCATTACGCCGATGACGGTTGTAACTGATGTAATAATCTGTCCCAGGCTTTGATTAAGGGTCTGGCTCAATGTATCTACATCATTTGTAACACGCGACAGTACCTCCCCATGATTTGTCCTGTCGAAATACCCCAGCGGCATTCTATTTATTTTTTCTGAAATGTCCTTTCTGAATTTATAGCTCACCTTCATTGATATTCCGGACATAATCCATCCCTGGATATAGGCAAATACCGAACTTATCACATACAACACTGCAAGAAGAGCGATTATGTTTCCTATATAATTAAAATCTATACCACCGATGCCGGATATTTTTTTCATGACACCTTCAAACAGTTTTGTTGTAGCCTTCCCAAGTATTTTGGGACCTACTATTGAAAATATTGTACTTACAATTGCAAATATAAGTACGATAATCAATGATATTTTATAATCGCTTAAATATCCGATAAGTTTTCTCATGGTCGGTTTGAAATTATGGGACTTCTCACTGCCTTTCATCATGGCTGCAGGCCCTTTCCTTCTGCTCATGCCAATTCCTCCTCAGATAATTGTGATAGTGCAATTTCCCTATATGTTGTACAGTTCTCCATAAGTTCTTCATGAGTGCCTTTACCTACTATTCTGCCTTTATCAAGAACTATTATCTGATCAGCGTTCTTTATTGTAGAAATACGCTGTGCCACAGTCAAAATGGTACTTGATTTTGTTTCAGATTCCAGTGCCTTTCTCAATCTGGAATCAGTTTTGAAATCAAGAGCTGAAAAGCTGTCATCAAATATATATATTGCCGGTTTTTTCACCAGAGCACGTGCAATTGAAAGCCTCTGCTTCTGTCCTCCCGACACATTTAACCCTCCCTGGGAAATTTCACTCTTGAATTTTTCCGGCTTTTCATCAATAAATTCCTCTGCCTGTGCAATCTCTGCCGCTTTTCTTATATCTTTCTCTGTTGCATCTTCCCTGGCATACTTTAAATTCGATTCAATGGTACCTTTGAAAAGTGAACCTTTCTGAGGAACATAACCTATTGAATCCCTCAATTCATTCTGGGTAATATCCCTTATATCAGTCCCATCAATCGTAATGTGCCCTTCAGTTACATCATAAAAACGCGGAATAAGATTGACAAGAGTTGATTTTCCCGAGCCTGTAGAACCGATAAAGGCAGTTGTCTGTCCTGGAAATGCCCTGAAGTTTATATTCTTGAGTGCATATTCTTCCGCCCCTTCATATTTGAAGAAGACATCTTTGAATTCCACCATTCCCTTTACCCCTCCTTTAAAGTGCAGAGGCCTTTCAGGATCCAGAATAGCCGGTTTTACTTCAAGGACCTCACTGATTCTCTGACCGGATACCGATGCCCTCGGTATCAGAATAAACATAAATGACATCATGAGAAATGCAAATATTATCTGCATGGCATACTGCATAAATGCCATCATATCTCCTACCTGCATGCTTGAATTTGCAATCTGGTGAGCTCCCACCCATACTACAAGTATGGTAATTCCGTTCATTATAAGCATCATTGCGGGAAACATCATGGACATTATGCGATTTATAAACAGATTCGTATTTGTCAGATCCCTGTTTGCCTCATCGAACCTGTTCTCTTCAAACTTCTGGTTGTTGAAAGCCCTTATTACCATCATCCCTGATAGACTTTCACGTGTAACAAGATTCAGCCTGTCAACCAGTTTCTGAACTTTTTTAAATTTAGGAAATGCAACTGCAAATATGCACCCGATCAAGCCAAGCAGGACCACAACTGCCAGGGCGATAATCCATGACATGGATGTGCTGTTGCTGACGGCCCTCATGATTCCTCCAACTCCCAAAATCGGAGCATATATAATCATCCTTATGGCAAGAAAAATAACAAGCTGTATCTGGGTAATGTCATTTGTAGTTCTCGTTATAAGAGAGGCTGTGGAAAATTTGTCAAATTCCCTGCTGGAAAAACTCTCGACTTTTTCAAACAAATCCTTTCGCAGATTGCGGCAGAATCCGGCTGCGGTTCTTGCAGCCAGAAATCCCACCGCCACGGTACAGACCACACTCATAAGAGAAAAAAGCAGCATTATTACTCCAGTATGGATAATATAATTTCTCTGTATCTTATCTGTATTCATCCCGAGCATGGTGTATTCGGCCTTTACAAAACCAACTGAAGCCTGCGTCACCATATCTTCGCCGGACAGATTGAATTTCTTATCAGCCCCTGATGCAGAAAGAAACGCCCTTCCCATTATTGGATTCATTCTGTCTATTTCAGGTTTTTCAATATTTTTCAAAACATATACCGGCTCCTTTTGCAGTCCCGGATAGTCCTTTACATATTTATCATAATCCGGACTCGATCTGTCAATCAGGTTGTAATTTTTCACGATCTCCAGTCTATCGTCTTCATTCATGGACACTTTAAGTTTATTCATTTCAGATTTTCTAAGTGCCTTGGGCACCGCATTTTCAATTCCATTTTGCTGTATCCCAATATTTACGATATTGGACATATAATCCGGAAGTGACAGGTCGCACATCGCCTGTACAAAAAGTAAAATTATTGCACCTGCAACCAACGCAATAAACGGCTTCAAATATTTCAACAACTTAAGCATTATTTCACCTACTCCTTATTTTATTTCCTGTCTGTCCATAACCCTCTCCAGTGTAATGAGCCCTCTGCTTATTACATTCATTTCCTCGCCGGTTGCACTGTCAACCATGGATTGGAACGTACCATAAACTTCATCGTGCTTTGATCTGGCAATTTTCATGAATTCAGGAGTCACATCCACATATACAACTCTCCTGTCATCCTTGCTCCTGATTCTGCTTACCCATCCCTGTTTTTCCATTCTGTCCACAATTCCGGATACAGTACTGTTTGACAGACCAATTTTCCGGCTTAAATCACTTATTTTTATTTTACCGTTATGAATTAGCGTAATAGCCACAAACACCTGCGGTGCGGTCATATTAAGCTCCTTGAAATGATTTTCCACGTCTTTGTGAACATTTCTCATAACCCTTTTTATAATTTTAAGCAGGTACATGGCATCTTGAACATTATTCATGTAATATTTTTCCCCTTCTTGAATATATTTCGCATCAATATATTTCGTATGCAAAATATATTTTAATACTATAATACCCTCAAGTCAACACTTTTTTATATTAAAAAAGTGGATAAACCACCTTGGTTTTATCCACTAAAATTAATTTAATCTTTGCACCATCTTTTACAAAAGCCGACCTTTTTACTACAAGCTACTTTATTTGAACCACACACAGGACATGCATATTTGTCATTCTCATATTTTATCTCATACACATTTCCGCAATTAAGACATTTAAATTTACAAAATGTAGCCTTATAATTTCCTCCATTTATTCTTATTGCATTACCTTCTGTAAGGGCAACAGCTACTTTTTTTCTTGCATTGTCGATGATATTTTGGAATGTCTGCCTGGACACCTGCATTTTTTTTGCACACTCTTCCTGATTCAGTCCCTCAATATCTTTGAGTCTCATTGCTTCAAGCTCCTCTACCTTCAAAACCATTTCCTCAATCTTGCATCTAGGTTTCCCCCATGGGACAAAGTAGGTATCCTCCGGGAAAAATTCTACTCTTCTAAATTTTGTCGGCCTTGGCATTTTAAAACCTCCCTGCATTTGCTGCATATTCCGAATAAAACAATATTCTTGCTATCATCTATATCTATTATATCATTGCAATTAGTACATTTAAAATGAATATGAAGAGGTTTTTTACTGTATATTTTTAATCCATAATAGCTCATTCCATATCCAAATATCCACCTCACAAATTGGATTTAACTAATTACTGCAATTTCCTTCATGTTGATGTTCTGTACATACACTTCCAGTAGACCTCAAATCTCCATTTATATATTTCTGTACCGCATCGTCACACAAACCTTGAACACCTGTAACAACCTCTATTTTATTATCTTTAAATAATTGAACTGCAGTTTCCCCCATCCCACCTGATATTATTACATTTACATCCTTATCCTTCAAAAATATCGGTAAAAATCCTTGCTTATGTCCCGGATTTTGCACAAAGTCCTTTTTTAAAGACTTATCCTCTCCTATTTCATAAATCGCAAATCCTCCACAATGTCCAAAATGTCCACTTATTTGTTTTCCTTCACTTGCTACTGCAATTTTCATTTTTATTCCTCCCTGTATTCTATTTTTAATAATTTTAATATATTGACTTATTTAAGACATTCTCTCAAAATTTCATAAGTATATTCTATTATTTCATCACAAGATATGCCTTTTTTCTTCAGCTTTGAGCACTCAAAGGTTCCATATTTTTCTTTTACTCTATTCATTACTTCTTTGGTGATTTCTCTCGTTTCATTTGATTCTTTACTTGTCTCTCTTCCCTTTATTGAACCTAAAGCCATTAATGCTCCAGTAACAGCTCCACAGGTAGTTCCAACAGTCATACCTGATCCAAAAGGACTAGCTATAGAGACTGGAATATTTGTTTCTTTTTCTTCATTTATGGCTTTTACAATAGATTCTGCACAATTATATCCTTCCTTGTGAAATTCCAATACTTTTTTCATCTTTTATCTCCTTCTCTAAGCTTTTAATTATATTTTCAACTATTTGACTGAATATTGAACCTATACTATTATCTGTATTTTTATTCTTGGAAGGCAATGAGTTACATATACCGTCTACGACAGGCAATTCCCCGAGAAGTTTTAAATTCATTTTTTCTAAAAATTCATAAGTATTTTCCCCATTGAAAATTTTGATCTTTTTATTACAATTTGGACATTTTACATAGCTCATATTTTCAATAATGCCTAAAATTTTAATATCCATTTTCTTTACCATATTTACAGCTTTTGAAACTATCATGGATACTAAATCTTGAGATACTGATACCATTATTATTCCATCAATAGGTATTGACTGCATTACAGTAATAGCTACATCTCCCGTTCCGGGAGGCATGTCAATTACCAAATAATCAAGTTCTCCCCACAACACATCTGTCCAAAACTGTTCAACAACGCTGCCTATTATAGGGCCTCTCCAAATTACAGGTTCTTCCTCATTTTCTATCAATAAGTTAAGTGATATAACTTTTATACCTTCTTTAGTAGTTACAGGCACAATATTCCTTTTTATGGATTCTGCTCTTTTATTTTTCAAATTCAGCAATTTTGGAATACTTGGTCCTGTAATATCAGCATCAAGTATACCTACTTTAAAACCTTTTTTATTGAGTTCTTTTGCCAATAATACCGAAATTGTAGATTTGCCCACCCCTCCCTTTCCACTCATTACACCTATTACTTTTTTCACATTATTCATAGGATTGTTTTTAATCATACAGCTTTCTTTATCCTTTTCACATCCGTCGTTTGATGGACATGAATTACAATTTGACATACAATCATCTCCATTTTTATAATTGGCATTTGCCACTTTCATGTTACTCCTATTTATAGTTATTGTCAAATGCCAATTATAATTAAATAGTCTGCCCCCAATTTACAAAAATTAGGAATAAAAAAGGACTACTTATTGGGGTCACATCATACGGTGTTTCACTGCCCACTTATATATTTTCAATCATTGCTATTTGTATAGTGGCGTTGTCTGATAAAAGGTCAGATACTAAAATAGAAAATAAAATAACTTTGGTATCTGATGATATATCATCAGATACCAAAGTAAACATAAATAATTCTAAAAACAATAGTAGATGGTCCCTGACAAAATCTATCTATATTCTCTCACCTTTAGAGTTTTCGAAAAATCTGTCGATTGTCAAAGTACCAATTTACCGCTTACATTGCACTACTTCTTTTATATTATTTTATAATGTTTTAAAGCATAATCTATTCCATCGTCTTCAATGTCCTTTGTTACAAATGAAACTAAATCAAATAATAATGGGTTGCCATTTCCCATAGCTATACTGTTTTTTACATACTCAAGCATTGGTAAATCATTGGTGCTGTCACCTCTTGCGTAGGTATCTTCATGTGGAATATCTAAGTAGTTTATTACATATTCTATCCCAAATGCCTTTGAAAAGCTTAACAGTTACATTAGGTGTAGTTTAAAATAGCCTCCAATATTAGTTTTTCTAGTTTATATAATTAGATATTGTTTTGGATTGATTCCACAATTTACTTTGTATAACTCATATATACAAGCCTTAAATAAATTCTAATAAAGTAACATTATCTATAATTCTATATAATTTGTTGTATTACTAATCAACAAATATTTTGTAAGTACAATTAAATTTATTACCAGCTTTTAATGAAACCGTACCTTCCCTATCTTTAAATTTACCAGCAAAATCTTCATACTCTGGATGTCCAAACCATGGCTCTATACATAAAAATGGTGCACCTTTCTCTGGAGCCCATAAGCATAAATACGGAAATCCATCAAACCCAACTCCCAAAGATTTATTATTATTTTTAGATTTTATAGCTATCTTGTTTGATTTAAGTTCATCAAACATCAAAAGTCCATCCTTAAATAATCCCTTTGATAACGGCAGTATATTTTCATCATTTAAAAATTCTTCTGGTTTTCTTGAAAGATATACATCTTTATTTACTCCATATTTAGAAATAGTTTCATTCTTATTAAATTCCAAATAGCAGTCTTCTAATAAATCATTTTTTTCAATAGGACACATGAATGCTGGGTGTGCACCGATGGAAAAATATATTTGTTTATCATCTAAATTTAATACAGTATAAGTTATCTTAACACAATTTTCTTGGAGAGTATATGTTATATATAAAGAAAACTTATAGGAAATAAAATTGGAGCATGATATTTCCAAAATAATTCAATTTACTGAATTTCCTCTACTCTTATTTTTGTAGTTAATTCATCAACTACAAATTTTGTTACAAAACCACTTTCTTTTTCCATTGCGTTAGCAGTCCCGCAAGCTGATGCAAATTTTAAAGTTTCTTCAATTGTATATCCCCTCTGAATAGATATTGCTACTCCTGCAACATAAGAATCTCCTGATCCTACAGGATTAATCGCTTTTACTTTTGGAATATTTACTTTATAGAATTTTCCATTAGTTCCTGCAACAGAACCATCAACACCTAGTGATATTACAACAAATTCTACACCTTGAGATTGAAATCTTTTTATTTCCTCTACTGCATCTTCTATTGTATCAATTTTTCTTCCTGTCAAAGCTTCTATTTCATCTCTATTTGGTTTAATAAAATATGGCTTTCCTTTAATTCCTTCTTTTAAAAGTTCTCCACTAGTATCTAATAAAAATCTTTTCCCTTGTGAATTAGTCATTTCTATTAATTTTCTATAAAAATTACTTGGAATATTCCTTGGTACGCTTCCAGATGCTACAACTATATCGACATCTTTAACTAAATCTATATATTTATCTAAAAAATATTGTTGTTCATTTTTACTTACTTCTGGTCCTGGCTCAAGTATTTCAGTTTGCACAAGATCATCTGAAATGATAGCTAAGCATGATCTTGTTTCTCCATTTATATTTACAAAATCGTGTTTTATTTTGTATTCATTTAATTTTTCATTGATAAATTCTCCTGCTTTACCTCCCAGTAGGCCTGTAGCTATACATTCCTCATTTAATATTGTTATTACATTTGCTACATGTATCCCCTTACCACCAGGGGTATTTTGAACTTGCTTTGCCCTTATAACTTTTCCTTTAACCATATCTGTTACTTCGTATCTTTTATCCAAAGATGCATTAAGGTTCAAAACCAATATCATAAAATAATTCCCCCTATTTTTTAATAATCCTTGCTTCATATAGGATATAGCATATTAATTATTCAAAATTCCTATCTGGGTTTATACTTAAATTTTTTTTTTCTAAATATAGTCTTTAAGATACTTTATTTTACGCCATCTTAGGTTTAGTATCTGTTCACACTACCACAAACTTCAATTTTATGATGTACTATTTTCTTCATAGCTTCTTTCCCTGGAGTCATATATTTTCTCGGATCATTTTCCCTTGGGTGTGTATTAAAGAATTCTTTTACAGCATCTGAAAATGGGATTTTTAAATCTGTAGCAACATTAACTTTACATATTCCAAGCGAAATTGCCTTTTTAACTAATTCGTCCGGTACGTCTGATGCCCCATGCAATACTAATGGTACTGTAACCTTGTTTCTTATTTCTCCTAACCTTTCAAAATCAAGCTTTGGTTCACCTTTGTATAATCCATGAGCTGTACCTATTGCTATAGCCAACGAATCCACATCAGTTCTGCTAACAAATTCTGCTGCATCGTCTGGATTTGTATACATGGCATCTTTTTCATTAACTGCAACATCATCTTCCCTTCCACCAAGTTTTCCAAGTTCTGCTTCAACTGTTGTATCAAATCTATGAGCATATTCTACTACTTCTTTAACAATTTCAATATTTTTTTCAAATTCATGTTTTGATGCATCAATCATACATGACCTAAAGCCTATATCAATATCTTTTTTTATTGCTTGTATATCTTCAAAATGATCTAAATGTATGGCTATTGGAATATTATACCTTTCCGCTGCCACTTCTGCCATAGCCCTAATATAGTCTGGGCCAGCGTACTTTTCTATTGTTGATGGTGTTCCCGCAATTATTACTGGTGATCTCATTTCCATTGACGTCTCTGCTACAACTTGCAATGTTTCAAGATTGTGTATATTAAATGCTGGTACTGCATATCTTTCTCTTTGAGCTTTTAAAAGCATTTCCCTTGTTGATAATAATTTCATTTCCTACCTCCATATTTTATAATATATACATCACTTTTATTGAATTTTCATCTTTGCTAAGCATAGCTTCAAATGCATTATAACCATCTTTTAATTTAAATCGATGAGTTATTATCTTATCTACATTTATCTTTCCTGATTCTAAATACTCCACTGCAGCTTTCCATTCGTTGCCCGGAAATGGTGCTGAGTATGACATCCATGAACCTGTTACATTTAATTCTCCTCTCAAAATATTCTCAAAAGTTTTATGATTTATTGTTACATCCTTATTAGCTGTTCCAACATAAACTACGCTTCCTAATTTATCCACTAAATTTAATACCTGACTTTGTATAAAGTTTACACCTGCAGTTTCAAAAACATAGTCAACTTTTCCATGTTCATTAAAATATTCTATAACATCTGTTTTAAGAGAATTAATTACTTCATACGCTCCCAATTCTTTTGCCATAGATAATTTAAAATCGTCTATATCTACTACATATACTTTTTCTAACCCTTTAGCTTTCAAACATTGCATTAATAAAATCCCTATTGTACCGCAACCATAAACTATAGCTTTTTTTCCTGAAGTTATATTTACTCTTTCAACTCCATGAAGCGCTACTGTTATTGGTTCTATACATGCTCCTTGCTCGTAAGTTACACTATCAGCTAATTTTATAAGATTCTTACCAGGTACTGCAACATATTCTGCCATAGCTCCTGGTTCTCTTGAACCTATGAAAGAATAACTTGTGCACATGGCCGGATGACCCTTTTGACAGTTTTTACATTTTCCGCAAGGTACTAAAGGTGCTGCTGTAACTCTATCTCCAACTTTATAGTTTCCAACTTTTTCTCCAATTTTTACAATATCTCCTGCAAACTCATGTCCTACTATTTGCGGGAAACTATGAACTCCTCCATCTCTCGCACGAGGTATATCTGAACCACATATTCCACATGCTCTAACGCGAATAAGCACTTTGCATTCTTCAACTTTGGGAATTTCTACATCTTTATATACTAACTTTTTTACATCTTCAATTACAAGTGCTTTCATATATTCCATTATACTGTCATCTCCTCTTTATTTTCCATTTCTTTTTTCTTATCTTTATACCAGAAGTACGTAAATATTAAGCAAAATACATACCCTACCCCAATAACTATAAATCCTGGTAAATTAGTTGCATTAAATACCTGAGTTAATATATATGTGATTGGTGAGCCACCTTGATCTAACGATGCTACTTTAGTTACTCCATTTTTTAGTTGACCTGCATTTTGTGCTAATATTGTATGGAATCCAATTGTTTGATTTGATATCCATATAGCTATAAACATTATGATACTTCCTGATATTAAGGTTCTAAATAGATTTCCTTTATGAATACCAACCGCCATTGCCACAAAGAAACCTATAGTTGCTAAATCACCAAATGGTAATACTTGGTTTCCTGGTACAATCATAGCTATTAATATAGTCAGCGGTATAAATATTAGCGATGCTGTAACAACTGTAGAGTCTCCTAATAACACTGCCGGATCCAATCCAATATAGAAATTTCCTCCACTAAATCTTTTTTGTAACATTTTCTTAGCTGATTCTGAAATTGGAAGTAAACCTGTCATAATATGCTTTACAACTTGCGGCATAAGAATTATAACAGCTGCCATTTGTATACCTAATGTTAAAACTCCTTTAACATCATATCCTGCTAATGCTCCAATTAATACTCCTAAAATTCCACCCATTATTGCCGGGTCTCCAACAGCACCAAATTTACTTGCTATTTTATCTGTACTTATGTTTATATCTTTTATTCCAGGTATTTTATTTAACAAGCAGTCTATTGGAACTGCCACTGGTCCAAACCATGCAGAGGAACCATGAGGTATTGCAATACCTTCAAGACCAAAATAATCTTCTGTAACAGGTGAGAACCAATCTCCAAATTTGTAACTTAATGCTGCATGTATAATAATACCTACTACACCAATCCAAAAACTTCCTGTTGCTATGTTTAACAAAGCGCCTGTAAATGCATAGTGCCATATATTCCATATATCAATATTTACAACTCTAGTAAGTCTAAGCACCAACATAATTAGATTAGTAACTATAGCTATCGGTATTGCAAATAAAGCTATCTTACTTGCCCAAGTCATTGGTGATGAACCTGGCCAACCTACATCAATTACACTCATGCTAAGTCCAAAGTTTTTTGCCATAGCTGAAGCTGCTGGTGCTAAATTATCTAACATAAGTCCGATAACTAAACCTATGCCAACAAAACCTATACCTATTGAAATTCCGGACTTTAGTGCCTTTCCTGGTTTTTGCCCTAAACATAAAGCCACTACAAAAATTACTATTGGAAGCATTACTGATGGTCCTAAGTTTACAAAGAACTGAATAACATTTAATACCGTTTGCATAATAATTATTCCCCCTACTCAAAATTTATATCTTAGGTTATTTTAAATAACTTAAAATCTTTTCTTCTACAGCTTCTCTATTTATTCCAGTCAAAAATGCCATGCCATTTACATATGGAATTCCATCAAATTTCTTTTTCATTCTAGCTGTTGTAACAATTAGGTCTACCCCGTCACATCTACTTTCTATTTCTGACATTCTGATTTGTATTATTTCTATTTTGACACCATTTTTTTCGCAAAGATCTTTTATTGCATTTGCTGCTACTGTTGAAGTTGCTACAGCCCCACCACACGCTACTATTACTTTTTTCATAATTTATTCCTCCTAAAAGTTAATATTTTTAATTTCACATTAAATTATTTAACATAATTCTCTTTATTTCATCTTTATTTGATGCATTTATTAATTCATCCATTACCTTTTCTTTTTGAAACATTATGAACAGGCTTTGGAGCATTTTCAAATGATCGTTAGGATCCTTTAATGCTAACATAAATGCTATACTTACATATACATGATCTCCTGTTTCCATATTTGAAAATCTAACTGGATTTTTGAGCTTTAAAATCGATATACCATTTTTTAAAACGTTATCAGGATTTGCATGCGGTATCGCAATACCCATATTTTTTAACTCTAATCCTGTTGGGAAACTTTCTTCTCTAGTCAATACATCATTTATATATTGTTTCTTAATATACTCATTATTTAAAAGTGTTTTTCCCAAGTATTTAATAACTTCTTTATAATCTAAATCTTTTTTTGCTATATTTATTAATTTATCTTGTATTAAATCATTTATATCCATGTTTACACTCCTTTAAAGTTATCCTATAAAACTATTCATGAACTTATCATAATCGCTGTGTTTTATTAATTCTTTTACTCCCCCCTCCTCTACCAGATACTTGAATAATTTCACAAATATAGTTTCCCATAATTTAAATTTATCCTTAGATATGCTTATTAAAAATACAACTTGCACATGATGTTCATCCCACATTATCGCCTTGTCCAAAACTAAAATTGCTATTGAGGATACATTCATGTCATTGACTATAGGATGAGGTACTGCTACCAAATGTCCGAGTTCTGTTGATGACATATTTTCTCTTTCTATAACTGAATCTTTTGTTACTTCAGTCATAAATCCTTTTCTAATCATTTCATTAGTCAAAAATTGTATTACTTCTTCTTTAGTTTTTAAACTCTTTTCTTTATAAAAGCAGTCTTTTCTAAAAAATGCTTCATATTTTAGTTCATTACTACCTTCTTTTCCCATTATTAGGTTTTCAATTTTTTTTACTTCATTAGCATTCAATAGATTACTAACTTCTATTATCTTTTCTGACTTTATATTTTTAATAGGAATTGTGGTTAATATCATATCCACATTATCTACAATTTTCTTATCCATCTCATACAATGAAATTGTTCTAACCACCTTTATTTTATTTTTGAAATATTCTTTTATTTTTTCTCTAATTAAAATTGCAGTTCCAATTCCAGTAGAGCAAACTATGATTGCTGTCTTAAAATTAATTTCATTGTTTATTCCTTTTCTGCTTAATGCTGCTCCGAAATGTATTGCAATAAATCCAATTTCATTTTCATTTATAGCTATCTTCTCTTTTTCCTCTATTACCTTACTTGCTATAACAGCTATTTGAAACGCTAATTGATAATTGTTTTTTATAACTTCTAACATTTCATTTCTAATGTTCATACCAAATTTCATTCTATTTATTGCTGTTTTTAAATGTATTTTTAATCCGTCTATGAGTTGTTTATCATTATTAAAATCAATGTTCGTGACTTCATCTACTTTATTAATAATCAACTTAATTATGTGTTTATATTCCTCATCAGTTTCATTATGGTCTATTTCTGAATATTTCTTACTTGCTATTAGATGTTGTGTAATGTAGTATACTTCTGTTTCGATCATATCCATATTTAGTTCTTTATAAATTTCTTTCATTAATTCGTTTACTATTCTATATTCTTTTGTTTTCTCAATTACACTCATTTGATCTATTGTATACACTATTAAATTTTTATTATTTGACCTTTCAATCATTATAGCAATGTGAATCAACATATTTTTAAAAGCAGCATCCGTCAATTTAATAGAATACTTAGAGATAATTTTTAGCATAACTTTTCTAATTTTATTTAAGTCTATTTCCTTAAATATATCTCTGTAAAACTTATTATCTTCTATTTTATAATCTTCTGTATTATTAAAAATATATTCAGAGATGCAATACCTTATCTGAGATTCATTACCGTAAACCATCATTCCTTTTGTTTTGTAACTAATTATTTTTAAATCGTATTTAGCTAATTTATTTTCAACCTTTTTAAGATCATTTTTTAATGTAGATAAACTTATAAACATTTCATCAGCCAAATCCATCTGTGTTATTTGTTCATCATTTAATGCATTAAATAATAATTTTGTCATTATATAAGAAATACGTTCTTCTGGTGCGGAAACCTTTACTTCAAGGAGATAGTTGACTTCCTTCTCGTTTATTACAAACTTGTTAAATGCTTTTTTATCTTTAATTTCTAAACTATATCCTTTTGACTTATCTGAATTTATTATCCCTCCATTTTCTTTTAATAGATGATTTAAATTTTTTATATCTGTTCTTATTGTCCTTGAAGATACCCCTGTCAATCCTGATATTTCCTCTCCGGTTAAAAAACTCTTACTATTTAGTAATAGCTTTAAAATTTTAACAAGTCTTTTATTTTGTATGTTTACCATTTGAATCCCTCCGGTATGATTAAATTTTATCATCACTTCATGGTTTAACATAGTCAATCTATTTCCTATCTGATAGGAAATAGATTGACCATATAATAATTTATTAACTATATTTTTAACAACGATTTTTTCTTATCCTAACTATTTAAACATAAGCGGTGAATTACACTGTATACATTTGGAAAAATAAAAAAAGTTATGGACATTCGTTAGAATGATCATAACTTTTTATTTGCCTTTTTTACAGGAGGATTGTACCCATGGATCCCAAAGTGGATATCTTTCTAAGAATTCAAGATGTGCCTGAAACTGAATACCAGATAGATTTTTAAACAAAAATTCAAGGTATCTATAAGGTTCCAATCTATTAGCCTGAACCGTTTCAATTATGCTATAAACCGCGGCACTAGATTCAGCTCCTGGGGTTTCCACTGAAGATTCAATTTTTCCTTCCTATTATAAATGCTCTTATGCTCTTTTCCGATAGGTTTTTGGAAATAGTACTGTCATCTAAAAGATAATTCATAAATCCTCTTTTATTGCCCACTGCATAATTTATTGTTTTTCCAGGTTCGTCTTCTTTTTTACATACAACTACAAAGTGAGTAGACAAAGGAAATCTGCCTCTAAGTCTCTCTCAAAATTGTACATGAACCTCTTAACTCATATGGCTTTCATTATTCATTGCCAGTAGTATTCCATAATAATTCCCCAAAATAATAGATATGTCCTAACAAGATCTATCTATTATTTGTAAAATTTATTTCTTACTTTCCGCCTATAGTTGATGTATAAATTCTCTCTATCAACTGCAGAGCACCTCTATATGACATCTGTTCAGCACTACCGTCTCGGAAGAAGGTGAATTTATTTCTATTAGCAATGCATTTTTTTGTCGTGCTACATCGGATTCCCATGTTGAACCCAATATCAATGGAACTCCTGAACCGAAATCAGCTTCTGCAATAAACGCTTCTGCTTTTCCAGCATCGATTCCTGTATATTCAACTAATTGTCTTATAAAAGCTGTAGTAGCTTCCTCACCAACAGGTATTACAGGAATATGAAATAAGGCTGATTATATTTTTTCCCAGGTGTTTCACAATATTTACTCCTACCCAGGGTGATATTACAAGATTAAATTGTGCTTTGGGAATTTCCTTCCATTCTTTTGCTCCACCACTTTGTGATCCAAAGAGTACATTTACTTCAAAACCTATATTCTTTAAAATCCTTACAATTTCCAAATAGTCTCCACGCCAATTTGTATTAAAAAAAGGTGTCTCAAACTGAACTGACCCCCATAAGTAGTCCAAAACTCTTCTTTAAAATTGCCAATGGTATAATATGAGCTATTTTTGCACCAAAAATTGAACCAATAATTAAAAATATACACATCAATATTCCTGCTTGTAAATTAACATGTAAGTTTATAATTTTATCATTTCTTGTACAACCATTACCGCTGCTCCCACAGCCATAGATTTATCTCCAAAATAGCCTCCCCGACTGAATCCAATTTTTTCATTTTTGTCAATATGACACTTTTTTAATGCTATTCCTGCGCAAATCTTATAAAATAAAGGTGAATGTTTAATAAGCGGACCACTTAAAATTATCAATTGAGGATTAAATAATTTTATATAATTGGCCAGGCCGGTTCCAAAATGAATTGCAGCATCTAATATTATGTTCATTGCAATTTCATTTTTATCTTCCGCCAAATTGCATACATCAATATAATTTATGTCTTCCAAATTCTTATCTATATGTATTCCCCTTCCCTTCTTTACTTTAGATATAAATTTTTGTGTTATTTTTTTTATTGATGCATAACTTTCCACACAACCATAGTTACCGCACCAGCACAGTTCTCCATCTATGTCCACAATCATATGACCCAGAGCATCTTCTGAATTATTTATTTTACGTATGAGTACTCCAGAGGATATCACACCTGTTCTTATCCCTACACCGCAGTTGATATATGAGATATTACTTTTACGTTTTCCCAATCCAAAATAGTATTCACCAATTACAGCTGTATTAGCACCATTATCCACAAATACAGGTACATCAATTTCTTTTTTCAGCATATTCTTGTAAACATCTTTATTTTCAACTACTCCAATTCCAATTCCCAAAATCATAGATTTATCAATTTTTAATTTCAGCATTAAATTTTCTATACAATTAGAAATAATTTCAATTAAATCACTTGAATTATAAAAACCATTAAAAGTTCTTTCGCTTGCCACCCGAATTTTCAAGTTAGTTATAACAACTTGAATATATGTCCTTGATATATCCAGACCTATAACATAAAAATCATCTGGATTTATATCATATAAAATAGGTCTTCTACCACCAGTAGACTCACCAATTGCAGTCTCAACAATAATTTTTTCACTAAGTAAAAATTTAATACTGCGATTTAATGTACTTGATTTCATTTTGGTAATATCTAATAATTTATTTTTAGTAACAGGACCATTTTTTTGTATGATATCAAATAGGTTTTTATCCCTATTACTAAGTGTACTTATCTTATTTATAGTATTTGGCATTGTCCTATCTCCTAATCATCATTTATCTATATGATATACTCTTTTATTTATTCTGACAATAAGTTCAATATTCTTAATTTCTATTGACTATTTTATCGTTATATCGTAATATACAAATATAGCAATATATTTATATTATAAAAGAGGTAAAATTATGAATAAGGATTTTATGAAATACAATGAAAAGGCCGAAATTCTCAAAGTACTGGCACATCCAGTCAGGCTCTGCATTGTCAAGGGATTGCTGGAAAAAGGGACATGCAATGTAAGCAATATGCAGCATTGCCTTGAAATACCTCAGTCTACATTATCCCAACACATACAGAAATTAAGAACCGCAGGGATTATAGAAGGTACAAGAAATGGTCTTGAAATCAACTACAGAATTTGCAATCCAGTAGTTATAAAGCTGCTTGAAGTTTTATTTTAAAGGAGGATTTTTTATGAGTAAAAAAATATTGATTGTCGGTGGAGTTGCAGGAGGTGCATCTGCTGCAGCAAGGCTCAGAAGATTGGATGAAAATTCGGAAATAGTGTTATTTGAAAAAGATGACTACATCTCTTTTGCAAATTGCGGCTTGCCTTATTATATAGGTGAGACAATCAAGGACAGAGGACGCCTGCTGGTACAAACACCTGAAAGCATGCATAGCAGATTCAACATAGATGTAAGAATTGACAGTGAAGTTATAGATATTGACACCAATAAAAAAACAGTTAAAGTAAAAAGTAAAAATAAAGGTACCTATGAAGAAAGTTATGACTATTTAATATTATCACCCGGTGCAAAAGCTGTCAGTCCAAAAATTGAAGGTATAAACAGCAATAGAATTTTGACTTTAAGAAATATTCCAGATACAGACAATATAAAATCATTGGTTGATAGAAAAGATATAAACAGTGCTGTAATCATTGGAGGCGGCTACGTAGGTGTTGAGATGGCTGAAAATTTAAAACAAAGGGGTCTCAAGGTTACTTTAGTGGACACCGCTCCTCATATTCTTTCTTCCTTTGACTCCGGTATGGTAACTGCAGTAGAAAAAGGACTGGAACAAAATGGTGTTGGCCTGATTCTAGGTGATGGTGTAAAATCTTTTAGAGATATTGATAATGCCGTCGAAATCACTCTAAACAGCGATACAAAAATTATAGCAGATTTAGTTGTATTATCAATAGGTGTAACACCTAACACCAATTTTATAAAGGACAGCGGAATAAAACTTGGAGCTAAAGGCCACATACTGGTAAATAATAGGTTGCAAACAAATATACCAAATATATATGCTGTAGGTGACGCCATCGAAGTAACGGATTTTGTTAACAAGCAAAATACTGCAATTGCCCTTGCCGGTCCTGCAAACAAGCAGGGAAGAATAGCTGCCGACAACATAGCTGGACTGGATTCAGAGTACAAAGGTACACAGGGTACTGCAATAATCAAAGTATTTGATCTAACCGCCGCAAGCACTGGAAATAATGAGAGAACTCTAAAAAAATACAACATACCATATAAAGTCATCTATATTCACCCTGCCTCACAGCATCTTATTATCCAGAATCGTCGCCGTTGTCTTTAAAATTAATATTCAACAACAGCGGTAAAATTTTAGGTGCCCAGGCTACAGGCTACAATGGCGTTGACAAGAGAATTGATGTCATCGCTTCAACTATGAGACTCGGAGGTACAGTATCTGACCTGACAGAACTTGAACTCTCCTATGCACCACCATTTTCATCAGCAAAAGATCCCGTGAATATGGCAGGTTTTGTTGCTGAAAATGTTATTTCCGGTAAAATGGACATCATTACCCCTGAAGAATTTGTAAACTATGATAAAAAGGATTCCATAATCCTTGATGTCCGTTCAGATATGGAATATAACAATGGTCACATTGAAGGCTCTATAAATATTTCTGTAGATGATCTGCGCAAAAGATTGAACGAACTGGATAAAAGCAGGGAAATTATTGCATACTGCCAGGTCGGTCTAAGAGGATACATTGCTTCCAGAATACTTTCACAGCATGGATACAAGGTAAAGAACATAACTGGTGGATACAAAAGTATATTGAATTTAAATTTTAAACCTGATAAATTTTATACAGACAGTAAAAATATTAAATCGGAAGTAGCCCTTGGTTCAACTTCCTGCGATAAAACTTACGATAAGGCTCTGGATGCATGCGGACTTTGCTGTCCAGGACCACTTATGCAGGTTAAAAAATCCATTGATGAATTAGATGATGGTCAGATTCTTAAAGTAACAGCCTCAGATCCAGGTTTTTACGAAGACATAAAATCATGGTGCAATAAAACAAACAATGGACTTGTTGATTTAAGCAAAAATGGTACAACTATATCGGCACTCATAAAAAAAAACTCAGTGAATAAATTAAAAAATCCATATAGAGATGATAAAACCATCGTAGTGTTCAGCGGTGATCTGGACAAAGCAATAGCTTCTTTCATCATAGCAAATGGAGCTGCCTCAATGGGCAAAAAAGTTACAATGTTCTTTACATTCTGGGGTTTGAATATTCTGAGGAAGCCAGAAAAGGTACCGGTAAAAAAAGGCTTCATGGACTCCATGTTCGGCTTCATGATGCCAAGGGGCAGTAAAAAATTGAAGCTTTCAAATATGAACATGCTTGGAGTTGGTGCCAAAATGATACGGAAAGTCATGAAAAATAAAAATATAACTTCACTTGAAGAACTAATAAAATCAGCTGTAGACAGTGGAATACAGATAGTCGCCTGCCAGATGTCCATGGATGTCATGGGAATCAGAAAAGAAGAACTTATCGATGGTGTTAAAATAGGCGGTGTTGGCTACTATTTAGGAGAAGCTGAAGATTCAAATGTAAATTTATTTATCTAAAAAAGGTACTGTACATTTTCTAAAGACAAAATGTACAGTACCTTTTTAATACCCAACTTAGGAAACTTTTTCCTTCTCCTCAGAAGGCAGATCCAGATTATTAATGTACTTTTTGGTTTCAGATACAATAACTCCATTAAGTAAAAACATTGCTATGACATTCGGGATTACCATCAATGCATTTAATATGTCTGCAATTGTCCATACAAGATTCAGACTTGCAATAGTCCCTATAAATGCTACTATTACCCACAAAACTCTATAAGGCTTGATGATATTCCTGCCAAAAAGATATTCAGCGGCTCTTTCTCCATAGTATGACCACCCCAGTACTGTAGAGAGTGCAAATGTTGTAAGGGCAATTGCTATTATAACAGACCCAACTACAGGGATCTGATGCCAGGCTGCACTTGTAAGCAGCGAAGAAGTCTTCGTATCAATAGCTGGATTCTTAATTATACTGCTTACAATTACAAGACCTGTCATCAGACAGATTACAACTGTATCCCAGAAAGGGCCTGTCATGGATACAAGAGCCTGCCTAACAGGATTCCTTGTTTTAGCTGCTGCTGCAACAATAGGAGCGGACCCCATGCCTGCTTCATTTGAAAATAAACCTCTTGCAGCTCCATAACGGCAGGCAACAGCAACAGTTGAACCTATAAATCCGCCTCCTGCTGCACTTGGGGAAAATGCTGCGGCAACTATGGTAGTAATTGCTTGTCCTAAAACGTCCACATTCATTATTAAAATAATAAGACATCCCATCAAATAAAATATAGCCATAAATGGTACCAATCTCTCACATACTTTAGTAATAGACTGTACACCACCAATGATAACGACACCAATAAAAACAGTAATTATAATTCCTGAAGCCCACATAGGTATTCCGAAGCTGTCCTTCAGGGTAGATGAAATGGCATTCGTCTGTGTTGAACATCCTATTCCAAAAGCAGCAACAGTTGTAAAAATACAAAAAATTATTCCCAGCCATTTCATATTAAGTCCTCTTTCAAGAGCATACATAGCTCCTCCAAGCATAGATCCATTTTCTGTTTTTACTCTGTACTTTACAGATATAAGAGATTCCGCATATTTTGTAGCTATCCCCAAAACACCTGTCAGCCACATCCACAGCACGGCACCAGGTCCTCCAAGTGTTATTGCCGTTGAAACACCGATTATATTTCCTGTTCCAACTGTAGCAGCCAATGCAGTACTGAGAGCTCCAAACTGCGATACATCCCCTTCACTATCAGAATCCTTGGTAACAGACAATTTAATTCCGGTAAAAATTTTTCTTTGAATAAATCCTGTCCTGAAAGTAAAAAAAATGTGTGTTCCAAAAAGTACTACAATCATAGGTACTCCCCACAGGGCACTATCTATACTGTTCAAAGCATTAACGATTCCTTGCATAAAAATTCATCTCCTTCTTATAAAATTTTAAAAAATATTAATATATATTTAAATATATGTTAATCATTATATCAGATTATTTATAATTTATCAATAATTTATTAAATTTTTTAATATTTTGTTAGTTTGAAAACCATTGTGCCAAATATTCCTGCCATAATCGAAGAAATCATAATGCTCATTTTTGCTGTAGAAAGCATAATTTGATCCGAAAATGCTAACGATGAAATAAACAAAGACATAGTAAATCCAATGCCTCCAAAAACACTTGCACCATACAAATGTTTTTGAGTCACTTGAGGTGAAAGTTCCACAATTCCCAATTTTATCAATATATATGAAACCCCAAATATGCCAACAGGTTTTCCAATAAAAAGCCCGCACATAATTCCCAAACTAACAGGTGATAACATCATCATCGAAAAATTATTGATATCAATAATTATACCTGAATTGGCAAGTGCAAACATCGGCATTACCAAAAAAGAAGACCATGGTGTCAAAATATATTCAAACTTATATAACATTGACGTTTTAAATTCTTCAACATCCCTACCAGCAGGCATTATCATTCCAAGTAATACACCCGAGATTGTCGAATGTATTCCTGACTTTAAAAAACAGACCCAAAGTACGAGACCTCCTATAATAAATAAAGATAAAGCTCTAATTTTAAATTTATTAGCCAATATTAAGATAGAAAGGACAATTAATCCTGTAATAAATGCAATCCATGAAATCCGGTCAGTATAAAATATGGCGATTACAACTATAGCTCCCAAATCATCAACTATAGCCAGGGCTGTAAGGAAAACCACAATTGCTTTAGGCACCTTTTTAGCTGCTATGGAAAGTATTCCAAGGGCAAATGCAATATCCGTCGCCATTGGGATTGCCCACCCTGTAATAGTTGGTTTGCCATAATTGAATACTACATATATAATCGCCGGTAAAATCATACCTCCTATGGCACCGGAAACAGGCAGTATTGTTCTTTTAATGGATTTGAGTTCTCCAATCGTCAATTCTCTTTTTATCTCCATACCGACTACGAAGAAAAATACAGTCATCAGGCCGTCATTTATCCAATGAAGCACGGACATGGACAGAGAAAATTCACCATATCCAATAGTTATATTTTTATGAAGTATACTATCATAGATTTGGGAGAAACCACAGTTCACAAAAATAATTGCAACAATGGAACACATTAGCAGTACGAGTCCGCCAGCGGACTCTCTCTTGAAAAAACTATAAAAAGGAGCAAAGATACCATTATGAATTTTATTCTTCATATTAACTCCTCCTTCTATTCTAATTTATACAAGCCGACGGATTTTATCCATTTTCATACGTTTTTCATTTTTATGTGAAAATGCCATCTTAAGCAGTACAGGCGTTACAATTGTAGTCAGTATGACAACAATCAGGGTGGGAACAAATATTTCCCCGGATATTATACCCTTCTGCAGTCCTATATTGGCCGTGATTATAGCTACCTCACCTCTTGAAATCATACCTGTACCGATCTGAAGAGATTCACCCCTGCTCATTTTCAGAAGCCTTGCAGCACCTCCACATCCAAGTACCTTTCCTACCAGTGCAACAACAAACATTACTATGGTAATCAGTACCACTTCCAAATTCAAGCCCTTTAAATTTGCCTCAATACCGACACTTGCGAAAAATACAAGTGATAAAAATCCAGAAGAAATTGCCTTGACATTTCTCTCCAGATACTCTCTGTAGGCGAGTGATGAAAGTATAAGTCCACCTATATATGCACCGGTAATAGCAGCTATCCCCAGACTTTCAGCAGCAAATGCAATCAGCAGCGCAAATGCAATTGAAAATACAAGGAGTTCTCTCCCCGGTTTAACATGTCTTGTGAATTTATTTATATGCTTTGGCAGATATACTATTCCAATTATGGAGCATACACAAAACAGGATTACCTTTATAAAAACAAATACAAGAGATGATGCCGCAGCACCTGTTCCAGGATCTGAAGTCTGGGCCATTGCAAGAATTAATGATATAAGTATAAGTCCCAGAATATCATCTATTACAGCCGCTCCAAGAATATTTATACCGGATCTTGTATTGAGTTTACCCAGTTCCTTGAGAGTCTCCACTGTAATGCTTACACTTGTAGCCGTAAGAATAACTCCAACAAAAATGTTTTCCCAGAAATTATTGAAAAACATATATGCACTCAGCGTTCCAAGAACAAGAGGAACTATTATTCCTGACACTGCAATAACAAATGAAGACAGACCGGCCTTTTTCAGCTCCTCCACATTGGTTTCAAGTCCGGCAAGAAACATTAGCATAATCACTCCAAGATTTGAAAGCAGCTTTATATTATCATCATACTGAACAAGATTTAACAGCATTGGCCCCAGTACCACACCAGCTATCAAAGCACCCAAAACCTCCGGCATCTTCAGCTTTCTGCTGATTATTCCCCCTATTTTTGTAAATACAAGAATCAACACTATATCAAGCAAAGTTTTTTCCATACCAAACCTCCTCAATTACAAACACTAAAAAGGGTGGAAAGTCCCTGTCGGACTTTCCACCCTAAAAGTCAAAATCTCGAATCAAATAAAATCATTTGTTCAACCGAAAACTAAATAATTTAAATTACTTAGGCACAATATTAAATTATTGACTATTATTATAGCATATTTTTAAATATTTATCAATTTTTATGCTTAAGAAATCGATAATCTATAACAATTCAATATCATTAAAATTAAACCTTACTTTTCAGCAACTTTACCCGGGGAATCTTTCTGGAGTATGTCTGCAATTGCCGCCATATTACCAAGAGATGATATGGATTCATTTGGCAATATAAGCTTGTTCGCAGGATTCTTTGCCATTTCTTTAAGTGCTTCTATCTGCTTCAATGCTATTACCTTTTCATCCGTACCCGAATCTATTATTGCCCTATTGACCAGACCAATAGCCTTGGATTCCGCTTCGGCAACCTGTTTTATAGCATTGGACTTACCCTCTGCCTCAAGTATCTGGGACTGCCTTGATCCTTCTGCCCTTCTTATATTTGCCTCTTTTTCGGCTTCCGCCTGAAGTATCTTTGCCTGCTTTTCACCTTCAGCCCTTGCTATTTCACTCTGTTTCTGTCCTTCTGCCTGAAGTATTACAGCTCTCTTGTCTCTTTCAGCCCTCATCTGTTTTTCCATGGCCTGCTGTATTTCCGCAGGTGGTATTATATTTTTTATTTCGACAGAGAGAATTTTTATTCCGTAGGCATCTGTTATATCGTCCACCACTTTGAGAAGCTCCGCATTTATCTTGTCTCTTCCCGACAGCACTTCATCAAGAGTCATATCTCCCACTATATTTCTCATATTGGTTATAGTTGAAAATATTATACCTGCTCTATAATCCTCTATATTGTATATGGCATCTTTTGGATTCAATATTCTAAAGAAAATTACATTGTCTATTGATATCTTTACATTGTCCTTTGTTATAACTGCCTGTGGTTCAATATCAAGTATCTGCTGTTTTGTAGATACCTTTCTCCTCATATAGTCGGCAAATGGAATTATAAAATGCCATCCCGGCTGCAGTGTTCTGTGATACTGTCCGAATCTCTCTATTATACTTACATATCCGGTATTTACAACCTTAACGGAGGATACAACAGCAATCAATACAAGTATGAGTATCACCAATAAAATAATACCTGTGATCATTTGGAATCATCTCCCTTTTTTATTAATACTCTGGTTCCATTCATGCCCAATATTTCTATTATGTCACCTTTTTTCAGTTTCATGTCTTGATTTTCAATATTCCACAATACTCCATCCAGCTTTACCGCATTGTTTTTTTCCATTTCTTCATCTATAACTATCTTTCTTCCCCTGTAGGTCTTCTCCCTGAGTGGAGTCGGTTTTACACTTTTCTTTATATTTTTTCTGATGATAGGATAACATACTGCTACCAATATTATACTTACAACTATAAATACCGTAAACTGAATTACTATAGAATAACCCAGTGCATTGGCTATAATTGCACAAATCGCACCTATTGTAAACCAGACAAATAGGAAGGCACTTGTCAACATATCTACTACCAAGGCTATAACTCCTATTGCAATCCACATTACAAGAACCGCCACAAAATCACCTCCATCCCACCATTGTTCTATAAACATTATAACATACATATTAAACTTAAACTAAATATGTGATCATATTTGAAAATGATATAATATAATTAAGAGGTGACTTTATATGAAATCTTCCAGAAAACTTTTCATTAATGAATCAATTTTCATTGCAAGTACATTAAAATGGACTTTTTTATCTGTAATAATAGGTTTATTGGTAGGGTCCTTCATGACATTGTTCATAAAAATTATAGTAATCGGTGTTGATTTTACCTCAAAGTTTAAATTTTATTACTTATTTCTTCCATTAGCATTATTCTTGAGTAGTTTTATAATACTTAAACTTGCCCCTGATGCAAAGGGTCATGGTACAGAAAAAGTCATTGAAAGTGTAAATAAAAATAATGGAAATATGAATATAAATGTAGTTCCTGTAAAACTTTTAACTACATTTATAACTATAATTTTCGGAGGCTCAGTTGGACTTGAAGGACCGGCAACACAGATAGGCGGTGCAATTTCATCTTTCATAGGACAGATAACTAAAATGAATATAATAGACAGACGTCGCCTTGTTGTATGCGGAATAAGCGCTGGGTTTGTATCCATATTCAATGCTCCTGTAGGTGCTGCAATATTTGCCTGCGAAGTCTTATACATAGGGAAAATTTCTTACATAGCTCTTGTTCCTTCCCTCATATCTTCTTTTGTAAGTTACTATATTGGACTATACATGGGAAACAAGCCTCTGATTTTTACTATAAAATATCTGCCCAATAACCAGATAACTGCATTTTTAGAAGTATTTGTCTTTGGTATTATAATTGGATTTTTAGCCATACTTTTTATAAACTTAGTTAAATATGTTGAAAAGTTCTTTAAACAAATCAATATATATGTTCCATTAAAAGGAATTATAGGGGGTATTTTAATAATAGGAATAACTTATATGTTTAATTCCTTTCAGTCCCTTGGAATAGGTGATGGAATTATAACCAGAATTGTTTCAGGTGAAAAATTCAGCAATTCTCTATTTATAAACAAGTCACTGGTAACTGCTTTAACATTAGGATCCGGCGGAAGTGGCGGAATTCTGACTCCCATGCTTTTTATTGGGTCCTCCTTTGGGAATGCCTGGGCACAGATTACTGGTTCAAATGCAGCCTTTTATTCTGCATTGGGCATGACATCATTTTTAGCTGCCTGTTCCAATATTCCTATTTCCTCCATTATAATCGCCATGGAACTTTTTGGGAACCAGGTCGGAATATATTCAGCCATAGCAATAGGAATAAGCTATATAATAGTCGGACATAAAAGTATTTATCCAACTCAACTCGTTATATATTCCAAGACACCATCTGTATCAGTTGACAAGGATATAGAAATAAGTGATATCAAAGAACATATAGTGAGAAGATTTTTCACCGGGAATTAGGTACAGAAAGTCTATCGAAGGATTAACCCCGATAGACTTTATCATCTACTCTATATCTCTGAGCCACAATTCAACACTTGCATCTGAGGGCATTCTCCAGTCTCCCCGTGGTGACAGGCTTACTGTACCAACCTTCGGCCCGTCAGGAATGGCAGATCGTTTGAACTGCTGCGTAAAAAATCTTCTTACGAAAACCTTGAGCCATTTTTTTATGGTATCCTCGGAATAACATTCCCTGAAGGCCTCCTTTGCAAGAAAGAATATCTTATCCGGTTCAAAATTATTTCTTACAAAGTAATAGAGAAAGAAATCATGAAGCTCATAGGGACCAATTATATCTTCTGTTTTCTGGGATATCTTTCCACTGATGTCTTTCGGCAGAAGTTCCGGACTTACAGGAGTTTCAAGTATATCTGTTAAAATACGTGATATTTCATCAGATACTTCTCTTTGCGCCACATACCCTACAAGATATCTCACAAGTGTTTTAGGCACTGAACAGTTTACACCATACATGGACATATGATCCCCATTATATGTGCACCATCCAAGTGCAAGTTCCGACAGATCCCCGGTGCCTATGGCAAGTCCACCCTCCTTGTTTGCAATATCCATCAATATCTGTGTTCTCTCCCTTGCCTGTACATTTTCATAAGTTACATCATGTATTTCCCTGTCATGGCCTATATCCTTGAAATGCTGAAGGCAGGCATCAACTATATTTATCTCCCTTAAATCAGTGTGAAGATTTCTGCAGAGTTCAACTGCATTATTATAAGTTCTGTCAGTAGTCCCAAACCCTGGCAGGGTAACGGTTATTATGTTTTTTCTGGATATATGGAGCATGTCAAAGGTTTTTACTACAACTAGAAGTGCCAGTGTAGAGTCCAGTCCTCCGGAAATACCTATAACGGCTTTTTCGAGTCCTGTATGCTCAACCCTCTTTCCAAGTCCGGAAATCTGTATGTTGAATATCTCCCTGCACCTATCCTCCATCTGCATTCTGTCAGAAGGTACGAAAGGATATCTGGAAATAATCTTGTCACATTTTCCATAGGAGGTGTCTTCAAACTCAAATTTTATATTTCTCACCTTCCATGGTACAGTATTTGCAGCATCCCTGAAGCTTATATTTTTCAATCTCTGCATATTCAGCCTTTCTATGTCCACAATGGAAGTTATAATTTCATTTTTTCTCTGAAACCTGTTGTTGCAACTGTTCATGCTGCCGTTTTCAGCTATCAGCAATTCTCCTCCGAAGACAAGATCCGTAGAGGATTCAAATACCCCCGAGGATGCATATATGTATGAACACATACATCTTGCACTCTGGGATTTTACCAGTTCCTTCCTGTAGTCGGATTTACTTACTATATCATTTGAGGCAGACAAATTACCTATTATATTTGCACCCATAAGGCAAAGATAACTGCTTGGAGGAACCACACTCCATAGATCTTCACAGATTTCAAATCCGAATCTGAAATCCCCGCAGGAAAAGATCATGTTCACCCCGAAGGGTATTTCCTCTTGAAAATATAGGTCTATCTTTTCATCCACTATATCCCTTCCAGAGCTGAACCATCTTCTCTCATAAAATTCTTCATAATTCGGGATATAACTTTTTGGTACAACTCCAAGTATACTGCCATTGAATATTACAAAAGCACAATTATACAGGCTGTAATTATACTCGAGAGGTGCACCTACAGCAATCAATATATCCTTGTTCATGGAATAACTGCATATGTTTTTCAATGCACCTCTTGATTTGTCAATAAGTATTTTCTGCAGGAAAAGGTCCGCACATGTATATGAAGTTACACACAACTCGGGAAAAACCACAAGCTTTGCATTTTTAGATACTGCTTTATCTATACAAAATTTTATATTTTTCAGATTAAAATCCACATCTCCAACATTGGTTACAGGACATGCAGACGATACTCTTATTAAACCCATTGATGACATAAAATTTCCTCCCTAAAGTTTTTTCATTAAATTCATCCGTATATTATCATTATAGAGAATTGTATGAGAATAACAACTCATAAATTTCTACCATCTTACAAATAAAATTATGATTGATATAATTGATACAATTATGGAAATTGCATATGCCCCAAAGGCTCCAAGTCTGTTGCCTTCATTTTTGTACATAAATACACCATAGCTGAAGGTATAGTAATTTGCAGCTATAATCAACAATGAAATTATATATCTCACTTTGTAGTCCTTCCCTTCGAATCCCAGATCTCCTTGGAACCTATCTTGGTTCCCATCTTTCTGATTTTGAAGTCGAGATTCACATTTATTTTGGCTTCCTTATAGTGACTAAGCCAATTGTAATCCTCCCACTCCTGTATGGTTTTAAAATTTTTCGAGACTGCATGGCCGAATCCAAATATATCCGTATTGTATTTTATCTGCGTTTTCTTTATGGTATTGCAGATTCCATCCAGAATAAACTGACTTATATAATTGTTCAGGTCTCCTACCATATTGATTCTTTCATAGTTGATTCTGCTGTGTATCGACTCAATATCCGCTTCAATTTCCAAGTTCACATTTATTACAGGTTTACCATTTTGAAATTCCGCCTTCACTACAGGTCTCTTGTTCATCACAACATATGTTACTATTGGATGATTTTTTTTTCTGGGATCATCAACTGTAATAATGCCTGACTTGAATCTTCCTGTTACCATAAGGTAATATCTTGTTTCATAAGTATCCAGATATCCTACCATTTTGTCACCGTCAAATACTGCAGTACCCGCAATCTGCCTCCCATTTGTATTTTTTATAGGTACATCTCCAGCCTTGAATCCCTTGGCTGGTACCACTGAAGAACCACCTTTCCCGGGTCCTCTATCCTGAACCTGGTGAAAATCATTTACCCCTGCATAAGCTGCTATAGGCTGCTCATAAGTTGAAATGGCATTTCTATAGAATTCAAAAAATCTTTCCTCCGGGAAATAGCTGGTATTTCGGGACTGGGACAATATCAATTCCATCATTTTTGAAATACTTGGCCCTATGCTGGATCTATTGACTTTTATAAAATCTTCCGCTTTTCCCCTTGTAACCATTATGCTTACAGTGCTTCTTATCTCCCTGTACCTCTGTATAGCGGCAATATATTCACCTATTCCCTGTTCCGCAATATCTTCTGAAAACACGAAGGCCTTGACATGCTGTAGTGTTACCTCCCTTGAAACCTCCGTATTCAATAAATCACAAGCTTCTATAATACTGGGCGCCTCTATTGAACTCACATTTCCTCTTGAATTTTCCTGACTGGGGCCAGCATTTTGCACTCCCCTTCCATAGCCGGGGTACTGAAAAGTTATAAATAGTTTATTATTCACTCCTTTGTCTATTCCAATTAATATTGGATATACTTTATGGTCAATTTCCATGGAGTCATAGCATCCTGTCAAAAAAAAGGCCGTCATAAAAACAAGCACTGTAAAGATACTAATTTTTCTGTACATCTGACTTCCTACCTCCCTTTTTCATGACAATGGATACTATTAGGACAAATACCGGTATCAAATAATTCAATATAAAACTGTACTCTCTTATAAACACAAGTTCCAACTCAAGAAGCTGTGAGAAATTTTCAGGGAGTACAGCCCCTACAAAGAGCAAAATGAGAAATGATACTGTAGGCGGTATGTGATTCTTTATATCAAACACCTGGCAATATATACTAACAGCCATGTAAAAACCTACTGCTGTATTCAGTATAGTTGGAACAATCCAGGTTACAAGAAATAAGGATTCCACCCTTTCAATAAAACGGCTGAAATAAATTACCCTGCTGAGTTCAAACAATCCCGATATGTTTTCACTCCCCGCACCATAGGTAAATGTCATCAAATAACATAGGGTTGTAAGCCCAAATATTGTTCCAGCCAGGACAAGACTTATAATTCCCGCCCTTTTTACAATATCAATTCCATGTATGGAATTTACAATAAAAAACAATATTACTACTTCACTGTATGCAGAACTTCTCACCACTGCGCCCTTTAATGTATTCAATATTCCATATCCCAGATAGGGTGCAAGATTGCTCATATTATAATTTGGTGAAGCCATCAAGAATATAATTACAATTCCAAATATTACCGGTAAAAATACAACTGCACATAATCTTCCTATTGTTTCAAATCCAAGACATACAATTACAGCTGTCAGAATCAGAATAATTATTATTATAAGACTTGCTGGCGTCCGCGGAAGGTTATAGCTCTTTATCATGTCTACAAACTCCCTCAAGTTGGCACTTGTATAGAAAGTAAAGTATATACAAAATGCAATTCCTGTGATTTTCCCGATAAATTTTCCCAATACCAGCTCAAATATTTCTATAATATTATGCCCGGGAAATTTTCTCATGAGAATACATATGATCAGGAAAAACAGAATACTTAAAATACAGGACATAACCGTACAGTACCATGCAGCTGTACCAAACTTATAGACTATTACAGCCGTACTCGTGTAGAATATTTTATCCAAAAGAAAAATCATGACAATACATACAGTTTCATATAATCCTATATTGCCTTCCCTAATCATAATTTATCCTCATTATAATCTGCATCTTCCTTGGTCCATTTTTTAGATATTTTAGGTTGTTTTCTCAAGTTCAAAGGATTTATAGGATCCGGCCTCATTTCCTGCCTCCACAATGGTTTGCTCAAAACAGTATCACTGGCTTTTCTGGTTTTAGGTGCCATAATCGATAAAAATGGCACTCCGAATGACTTCAGGCTTACAAGCATTGTAGCAGTCACTACTATTCCAATTGATATACCCAAAAAACCAAGCATGGCCCCAAGTACTATAAAAATAACCCTGAATATCCTGACTCCATAGCTGAGACTGAAATCCGGTATGGAATAATTGCCCAGTATTGTAAATGCAACAACTATTATGAGCACGGGACTTATTATACTTGCTTCAACAGCTGCCTGGCCAAGTATGAGAGCACCTACTATTCCAATTGTATTTCCTATGATACCTGGTATTCTGACCCCTGCTTCCGTTATCAGCCCAAAAGCCGCTTCCATAAAAAATATCTCCAGAATAGTCGGGAATGGTACGTCCTCTCTTGCAGTTGCAATGGCAATGAGAATAGAGGTAGGTATCATTTCCTGATGAAAATTCACAATGGATATATAAAGCCCTGGAAACATTACAGCTACAAACATTCCCATTATCCTTATAATTCTCAAGAACAGGGTATACTGCCATTTCAAAAAATCATCTTCTGCGGTATGAAACATCAGTGAAAATGTACTTGGTACAATTATTGCAAAAGGAGTGGCAAAACTTATAATTGCCACCTTGCCCTCCATAATATAGTGTGCTGTTCTGTCCGGTCTTTCCGTAGAGAGTACAGTTGGTACAATAGACCAGCTGTTGTCCTCAATATACTGCTCCAGCATACCGCTTCCAAGTATGGCATCTGTGTCTATGCTGTTGATCCTCCTTTTCACTTCATCTACTATGGCAGGATTCACTATTCCTTCCATATACATTACTGCACAGTCAATATTATTGTTCTTGCCAATTCTCAATTTTTCACTTATCAAATTCCTGTTCTTTATAATTCTTCTTATTAGGGTTATGTTGGTATCCAGATCTTCATTGAATGCTTCCTGGGAGGCTTTTACAGCTCCTTCAATCTGAGGTTTATCCACATTTCTCTTTTCAAATCCTTTGGTATAACATATCAGGTAATTGCTTGCCCCATCTATGTAAAGAGCTGTATTTCCCTCCAGGATTTCATCCACGATATTTTTTACATTGTTGCATTTTTTATTTCTGCTGGTTTGTATTACCTGATCAAATATGAAATCTATCTCATTGTCACTGCCATTATTGTGAATATGACAATTTTTTTTATCGTCAATTCTATAACTCAAAAGCGGCCTCATTATAAAGGTATCTATCATAGTATTGTCTACCATTCCTCTCAGATATACCATAATTCCATTGTATTTATCTCCAATTCTAATTCTTTTTATATTTATGCCCTTGTTTTTAGGACAATATAATATCTTTTCCATAAGCTGCACATTTTTCTCAATACCATCCGGTATTTTATCTCCATCACTTAATTTTACATAATTCTCATCATCAAATCTGTTCATATTTACATCGGAATCCGGACCACTGCAATTGTTCTCTGCAGTCTTTTCATCCTTTTCATTTACCTCAGGTATGACAAACTCCCTGACTTTCTTTTTTTCTTTATATGTAATAAGTGACATAAGTTTTTCAAATGCATTTTTACGTTTTTTCATATTATCCACCCCTTTGGCATATTATCTGCAAAAAATATATTTTTTATGAATATTACCATTATCAAATTCAGATAAATCTAATATAATAGCTTTAATGGAGGTATGTAAAAATGTATATTTCAGATGAACTAATAGAAAAATTAATTAAAGAAGATTCACCTTATATGGACCTGACTACCTTGATTCTTGGAATCGGAAATATAACTGGTTCCATACGGTTTTTTTCCAGAGAAGATGCCGTATTATGCGGTACTGAAGAATGCACACGAATATTCGACAGGTTAAACATAGAGGTAATAGCAGCAAAACCTTCCGGAAGCCCTATAAAAAAGGATGAAATATTTCTCGAAGGCAGGGGAAGCGCTGAAAACCTGCATACAGCCTGGAAGATATGTCAGAATATTATCGACTACAGCTCCGGAATAGCTACAAAGACAAACAGGCTGCTCCAAAGGGCTTCGAAAGTAAATCCTGATATATCCATATTGACAACGAGGAAAAATATACCCGGAACAAAAGAGCTGTCCATAAAGGCAGTTATATCAGGGGGAGGATTTCCACACAGGCTGGGATTGTCGGAAACCATACTGATTTTCAAACAGCATATGAACTTTCTAAGCGGTATAGATGGGCTGATCAAACTTCTTCCTGAAATAAAGCACAAAGCCTGTGAAAAAAAGATACTTGCAGAAGTTGAAACGCTTGATAATGCAATTACACTCTGTAAAAACGGCATTGATGGAATCCAATTCGACAAGATTCCTTCAGAAATTTTGAAAACATATGTAGCCGCACTTAAAAGCATAAATCCATCCGTAATCATACTGGCTGCCGGCGGAATAAATGAAACCAACATTGAAGATTATGCTGAATCAGGAGCTGATGCCATTGTAACTACTTCTGTCTACTATTCAAAACCCATTGACATCGGCTGTAAAATAGAACCTTTCAATTCCTGACTTTGTTCTTAAAATTAAAGATGGTGAAGGCTGCGATTGGAAGTATGAAGAATAGAACAATGCATATATAAATATATATGTTCAGAAGTTTAAATAGAACCAGGAGCTTTCTGGCTGAAAAATACGAAATTATGTACACTATGAGAGTCAATACAATTTGAATTTTAAGTGACGGAAGTTTATATCCCGGCCTCAGTTCCTTCAATATAACCATGATTGAAAAAAATGATGCTATATATTTTGCAAACCAGGAGGCTATAGTCTGAAATATTACATAAAATTCTCCGCTGGCAATAAATCCAAAATAGGTTACAAGCTGTGTCTGAATCAATTTTCCATATACAAGTGTACTGGCTCTTTCGGAATTAAAAGTCGCAAGCAGCCCAATTGTAGACACTATAACCATCTGTGCTATAAATAAATTTGAAAGGAATGCATACTTTCTCAGTTTTTTATCTGTTTTTAACTGGGATAAAAGTGGAATAACAATGGAAATTGATGAATACATTCCTACAGTCTTTACTATGGATGTAAAAAAGTTAATATTCAATCCATTTTGGAAAATTGGAAACAGCCTCCTGTAATCTTTATACTGTTGTGTGAGTATTGATAAATTGATTCCGTTAAATACGGATATCACCATGGAAATTATTATTACAATCATTACAGACTGTTTTCCATTTTTTACAATATATAGGCCCGGAAGCACTACAAATAGTGCTATGTACCATACTGGGCTTTCTATAAACATGTTGGTATGCATGACACTGGATTCTACCGATGCCGATTCCACCAGTGACAGGAACATTCCCAATACAAATATTGCCAGCAAACATCTTCCCAGAAGTTTTCCAAATGCCCCGTCAAATACATCAATTATACTTTTACATTTGTTTTTGACCCATATATTTACTATATAATCAAAATATAGGATCATTATTACACAGGCTGCTATATCAGCCACCCAGCTGTCCCTTCCTGAAAGATTAATGAATATTTCAGGATAAGTCTTCTGGGAGGCTATGGAAACTGCACATATCAAAAAGAATATATGCTTAAAATTCAACTTATCCATAAAATTTCTCCATTCCAAATCATATCTAATGTTTACAATAATATTATTGACCAAAAGATGAATGTTATCCAAATTAAATAGAAACACTAACTATGGGTGATTATTTATGAATGATTATTTAAACTATATCTGCGACAAATTAAAAAACAGCTCAGATTTCAAGAAACGTACCATAAATTCCATATGCGGGAATATATATCTGCTGTTCATAGACAATTTATGCAATTCCAAATTCATAAGTGAATACTTGATTGCTCCCCTTATGAGGATGGATAAAAAAACCATAAATTCAAATATAATAAAGGAAAAGGTTCTATACGGAAATTCAATAGGAGATGTAAAATCAAAGGATGATGCCATCATACATATTTTGTCCGGAGATGTGGTAATAATATTTGATAATATGGAAAATGCACTCTTTTGTGAAGCAAAGGGATTCTCAAAACGAGGTATAGAGATACCTATAACAGAAGCTGTATTAAAAGGACCAAAGGAAGGATTCAACGAGTCCATCATGGACAATATTTCACTTATAAGGCGAAGGATAAAGAACCCGGAACTCAAAGTAAAATTCTTTAATATAGGAAAGGACAGCAACACAATCACAGCTCTCATATACATGGAAAACAAAGCCCCTGAAAGTCTTATATCCAGACTGGAGGCCACGATTAAGAATATGGATGTAAACTTCGTACTTGATTCAAATTATATAGAAGAGCAACTAAAAAGCAAAAAAACACCTTTTGATACTGTTGACTACAGTGAAAAGGCCGACGTCACATCATCAAAGATACTTCAGGGAAGAGCAGCCATACTTGTAGACGGTACTCCTTTCTGCATAACCGCACCCTATTTTTTCATAGAGAACTTTCAAGTTCCCGATGACTATTATCTGAATAAAATATATGCCAATATAATAAGGATAATACGGTTTATTGCCTTTGGAATCAGTATACTTCTGCCGGGATTGTATGTTGCTCTCACGACTTATCATTTTTCACTCATACCAATAGAATTCACATTCAGGCTTGCTGTTTCCAGAGCTTATGTACCATTTCCCACAATATTGGAAGTATTCATAATGCTGTTTTTCTTTCAACTTCTAAGGGAAGCCGGAATACGTCTGCCTCAGCCAATAGGTCAATCCATGAGCATAGTCGGAGCATTGATACTTGGCCAATCAGCTGTAAGTGCAGGCCTTACCTCCCAGTCTACAGTAATAATAATAGCCCTGGCTTCAATATGCTCATTCCTGGTTCCCAAATTGTATGGCGGAATGCTCGTATGGTGTGTAATCATACTATTTTCATCTTCACTTATAGGAATAATGGGATTTTTTATGGGTCTGTTTATGCTGATATCCCACCTGGCCTCTCTGGACAGCTGCGGATATCCTTTCCTTCTTCCTCTTGGAACAGGCAAGCAGCTAAAGTACAATGATATTTTATACAGAAACGATTTGAATACTATTTCCAACAACAACCTAAACGGAGATGATAAAACATGAAAAAAATGCTCTGTTTATTTTTCATAGTTTGCAATATATTCCTGGTTGGATGCTTCAACTATAATGATCTTGACAAACAATTATTTGCGACTGCCGTTGTAATCGACACAGACCATTGTGGAAATCCAGTGGTCTACGTAGAAAGTTTCAAACCTGAAAAGACGCCTTCAGGAACTGTGGGCGGCGGACAGAGAATATTGTTCAGGGGATCGAGAAAGACAATATTTGAAACCCTGAGGGATATAGATCTGTCATCAAGCTATAAATTGAACTATACCCAGACAAGGGCAATAATATTTACTGAAAATGCCGCCCAAAAAAACATGTGTGATTTTATAGATATATTTTCAAGGGATCAGGAATTTGTACTGAGAAGTTATATAGCTATTTTGAAAGGAGATCCCGAAAAATTCATAAATACAAAGTTGAAGGAACAGGAATACATAGGTGTCTTTATAAATGATGTAATAAGAAATATACCTGCATCTTCAAGGTCTGTAACAGCTACATTAAATGATTTTCTAAACAGTATATACACACAACAGCATACTTCCGTATTGACCATGATAGAGTTGAAATCAGACCAGCCCGAACCCAAATTGGCACTTAACGGAGGAGCAATAATAAAAGATTGCAAGCTTGTAGATATTCTAAAAAAGCAGGATGGTCTGGGATACAATTTTCTTGTAGACGATATAAATGGAGGGTCATTGGAAGTAACCAATCCAACTATACCTGACAATTATATAACCCTTGAAATACTAAGGAGCAAAACTCATACCAAGATTTACTACAATAATAATAAAAACATATTGGTAAAAAAGATAATAAACATCAAAACATCCGTAGCAGAAGCTGAAAACCAGTTTCTCATGGACGACGCAACTGTAACAAAATTGAAGCAGGAAGCTGAAAAAAATATCAGAGACAGCTGCCACAATGTATTTGAAAAATACAAGCTGAAGAAAATGGATATATTCCACATACAACAGTGCTTTGAAAGAAAATATCCAAGAATCAAAATTCAGAATCCCCTCGAACAAAGTTCCCTCGAGGTGGAAGTCAATATAAGCATAGAAGGTTCCTCTAGAAAGACCAATTTTGAAAAATAAATATATGATTCCCTTGATTATTGCTATATAATTGTTTTAGAACAATTATAAAATACAATTTGAAGGAGAAATAACATTGATAAGATTAGGAGAATTTAACGATTTAACGATAGTCAGAAAAGCATCCTTTGGCTATTACCTTGATGCCAATACAGGAAATACAGACGATGATATACTTCTTCCAAATGGAAGTATATTAAAAGATGAAATTAAAATTGGAGATGAAATTCATTCATTTATATACAGGGATTCAAAGGACAGATTGATAGCTACAATGAAAACTCCGCTTGCAAAAGTAGAGGATATAGCCTATTTGAAAGTAGTTTCCAATGCCAGTTTCGGAAGTTTTATAGATATAGGTCTTGAAAGAGATGTATTTGTACCTATGGCAGAACAGAAATACAAATTGATTCCTGAGGCTCATTATCTTTTCTATATATATGTTGACAAGACTGGCAGACTGGCAGCTACAACCAATATTGACAAATATCTGATCAACATGGATGCAGAAAGTGGTTATAAAATTGGCGATGAAATCTCCGGTATAATATATGGGTTCCAGAAAAATGGAAATGCCATGATTGCAATAGACAATAAATACAGGGGAATCATTTTAAAAAATGAATATTTTACGGAACTAGTTCCAGGACAAAAAATAAATCTCAGAATCAAGAAGTTTTATGATGATGGGAAACCTGTGCTTTCTACAAGACAGAGACCTTCAAGGGAAAGACTTTCACTTGAAGATACTATACTCAAATATTTGAAGGATAACGGCGGATTTATGAAATACAATGACAAAAGTTCACCTGATGAAATAAAAGAAGTATTTCATGAAAGTAAAAATTATTTTAAAAATGCCCTCGGAGGTCTCATGAAGAGAAAGCTCATAGTTCAGGATAAATCAGGTACAAAACTAATAAAATAAAAATAGTAGTTTTTATTACTGGAGGCATTTCAAATGAAAAACAGACTAATATTTATATTCACTTTTATATTAATTATGTGTATTAGTATGTTTAACTGGAACATAACATATGCAAATCTTGGAGGTCCGGAGGTACATTTCCTGTACACGGGTCAAAGTGACTGCATACTCGTAAAGACAGGTAATAAAAACTATCTGATAGATACCGGTCAGGCTTATTATACCAAAAGGATATTGCGGTATCTAAATCTAAACAAGGTGGGTAGATTAAATGGAATAATAATCACTCACTACCATGATGATCATTATGGTGGACTGATTAAAATTGCCAAATCAGTAGAAGTATCCAGAATATACCTTCCGAACAATAAAAATGATATTAAACATGTTCTATCCAGATCACTTTCAAAATTGAATATTCCTGTGGAATATATAGACAAGGGCTGGAGTATAAACTCTCCAAAATTGCATCTCAAAGCCATCGCACCCGTAATCAAGAACAAAAAAACATCAAATTCCAATTCAGATGAAAATAACAATTCAATAGTTCTTCAGGGCAAAATAGGCGGTATATCCTATCTGTTTGCAGGGGACTGTGAAAAGAGAGAAGAAAATGACATGATTGAATCAGGTTTATTAAAGGAATGTGATATTTTGAAAGTTCCACACCATGGCATCAATACAAGCACGGACAGCACGCTTCTAGGCATGATAAAACCAAAAGCAGCCGTTATAACGAGCAATGGAAGAACTCCAAATGCATCCGTTATAAAAAGGCTGCTGAAAAACAATGTAATAGTTTTGAGAACAGATCACCAGGGTGATGTAATAGTGCGTAATAGAAGTATCTTCTGTGACAGAAGCAATATAAAGATCAAATTCAGGTAAACTCTATTTTCTTCTAAATATCTTGAAAATTTCATTTAAAATCAATGGTATGAGTGAAAGGAGAATTACAAAAATCCAGTCATTCACGGTAAGTCTGTATACCTTGAACAGGGATGACAGAACCGGTACGGAAATTACTATATTCTGAAGAAGTATTCCAATCAATATTGATCCTATCAAATACTTGTTTGTAAAAATTCCGACTTCAAATATTGACTTGCTGTGATGTCTCATACTCAGAGTATAAAACAACTGGGATACACTCAGAACTACAAATGCCATGGTCTGTGCATGCATTAGAGAATCAGGATATCTCACAGTTCCTACGTGAAAAGCAACAAGAGTCGTAATTCCGATTATAAACCCATCCAGCACAAGAATCATTCCATTCTTTCCTGAAAAAAGTCCTTTTCCTGAATCCCTCGGTTTTTCTTTCATTATATCGGGATCTCCAGAATCAACTCCCAGTGATAAAGCTGGAAGACTGTCTGTTATAAGATTGATCCACAGAAGATGTATGGGTCTTAAGATTGCAGGCCATCCAATAATTATGCCGATAAAAAGTGCTACTATTTCGCCTATATTACAGGAAAGTAGAAAACTTATTGATTTTTTTATATTGTTGTATATGTTCCTTCCTTCTTTTACCGCAGACACAATAGTAGAAAAATTATCGTCTGTAAGTATCATATCCGAAGCGCCCTTTGCAACATCTGTTCCAGTTATCCCCATTGCAACTCCTATATCTGCAGCCTTCAGTGAAGGTGCATCATTTACTCCATCGCCTGTCATTGAAACTATGTTTCCCTTTTTCTGAAGTGATTTTACTATTTTTACTTTGTGCTCGGGAGACACCCTTGCAAAAACCCGCAAATTATCTATACTCCCGGATATGTCCTCTTCGCTCATTCTGTCAAATTCAGCTCCCAATATGGCCTGTGATTCATCCTCTGCTATTCCGAGATCTTTAGCTATGGCAAAAGCCGTATTCTTGTGATCGCCTGTTATCATTACAGTCCTTATACCAGAAGATTTGCATTCTTCTATTGACTTCTTTACATTTTCCCTTGGAGGATCTATCATTCCATAAAGTCCTACAAAGGTCAAATCATTTTCCAGGGAATCCATGTCCGCATGTTCCCGGGATTGAATGTCTTTAAAAGCTGTTGCAAGAACTCTTAATGCCTCATCCGACATGTCATTTGAAGCAGACAGTATATTTGATTTTATTTCATCAGTAATTGGAACAATCTTTCCCTCTAAAACAACACTACTGCATATATTGACAAGATTGTCTACCGCTCCTTTGGTAATCACTCTTTTTATATCTCCATATTTGTTTACAGTAGTCATCAACTTTCTTTCAGAGTCGAAAGGTATTTCATGTGTCCTTTTATGCAGATTATCTTCAGCATCCTTGAACATATTGAATCTGCCTCCTACTTCCAGAAGGGCTATTTCAGTTGGATCACCTGTTTTGGAATCCTCGGTATAGGTGGCATCATTGCACAGCATCATATTTTCAAGAAGTATTTTCTCGGACACATTGTTTATATCCAGGCTGGATATATCTTGAGTTTTATTGTCTGTATAAAATTTCGTCACCGTCATTTTGTTCTGTGTAAGAGTACCAGTCTTGTCGGAACATATAATATTTACAGCCCCCAGGGTTTCAACTGCAGGCAGCTTTCTTATAATGGCATTTTCCTTTATCATTCTCTGCACACCCATGGCGAGAACTATGGTGACTATTGCAGGAAGGCCTTCAGGTATGGCGGCAACAGCCAGGCTTATAGCCGTCAGAAGCATTTCGAATAGATCTCTTCCCTGTATCATGCCTATTATAAATATAAGCAAACATATTCCTACAGCTGCTATACCAAGCACAACCCCAAGCCTGGCAAGTTTTTTCTGGAGAGGGGTAAGATTTTTTTCATCACTCTCAAGCATACCTGCTATTCTTCCTATCTCGGTATTCATACCTGAAGCTACAGCAACACCCGTTCCTCTCCCGTAAGTTACAAGTGTGGACATAAATGCCATATTCTTCTGATCTCCAAGTGCCACATTCCCACTATTTGAAATGGCTTCCGGCGATTTTTCAGATGGTACCGATTCTCCTGTAAGTGCAGATTCGTCTATCTTCAGACTTGCAGTTTCTAACAATCTGATATCACATGGTACATATCTTCCTGCATCCAGTATTACTATATCACCTACTACAATATTTTCGGAAGGAATCTCAAAAAGCTGTCCATCCCTTTTCACAACAGCCTTTGGTGTTGTGAGCTTTTTCAGTGATTCAAGTGCCTTTTCCGCTTTTGACTCCTGAAGCATTCCTATGACAGCATTGAGTACTATAATAATTCCTATGATTACAGCATCGCTTATTTCCTTGAGAAAGGCCGAAACAAGTGCAGCTGCCAGCAATACATATATAAGGGGATCATTTACCTGTTCAAAAAATAGTCCAAAAGTCGATTTTTTTTTCGTGTCCTTGAGTCTGTTCTGTCCAAATTTTTCGAGCCTTTCAGCTGCCTCATGGCCAGTCAACCCGTTCTGCAGATTCGAACCCACTTCATTTATTACTTCTTGACTGCTTTTATCAAGCCACATAATACCACCCTGCTTTCTTTCTATTAGAGTTATTTTTTGAATATAATCTATTCTTATACATCTCAATTACTGTATATTTGTATAAAATTATACTATATGGAATAATAAAACTCAATATATAGTATATAAAAGCTTATTCATAATTATTATATTTTTTAATATAAAATACCTATATTTTTATATTGATATCCTATATAATATATGTAACAGGCTAAGGGAGGTGTCTTATGGAAATTTCTAGAATAGGAAGATCTTCTACTACTTCCTCTAAAAATATAAATATAAAAACAAAAAAAGATTTTTCACAGAGTTTCAATTCCCAGATGGAAAAGAAATCTGAAGAACAGTTGAAAAATATGTTCGATGATATCAAAAAAAGAGGCAATAGGCTGTCAATTACCAAATGTTACTCGGATGTCAGAGTTTATAAAAAGATGATAAAGGAATATTTGAAATCCGTATTGAATTATATGTACAGTGTAAAAAAGGATATAAGCTTCTGGCAGACACAATATTTTATTACAGTTGAAACTATAGACAATAAACTTGAAGAACTTACAAGCATGCTAATGAACGAACAGAAAGAAAATTTGAACATAGCCTCAACCATAGATGATATAAGTGGTCTCCTAGTTGACATATACAAATAAAAAACACTACTGACAATGCTGTATTTATACATTGGAATAGTGTTTTTTCATAGGATACATACTTATTATACAATTGACGCAAGAACGAGAAGTTCCTCATTATTTTCATATATTTCAGGGAACTGGCTTATTGGAAGCGGATTTACACCCCTGCCGACTTCAATGGTAAAACCTGGTCTTCCAAAGTCCTGTATAAACCAGTCCTTATATCCTGAATATGAAGTTATTCCAGCAGCCTCCTGCGGAGTGTAGCCACTTACATCTGCAAATTGTTCCACTATGGCTCTCGACTCTGAAGGCGTAAGGTTGTCATATTGCCAGTATATAATCTCTCCCTGGCTGTGATATGCCAGAGCAAGTCTGAAATTGTGTTTTTTAGTAAAATTCACCACAGCTTGTGTCTCAGGCTCTGAAACTGGATATGGCCCAGAATATCTGGTTGGACCTGGACCATAAACTCCATATGACTCCTCCAGATCTTTTGAAATCTGCCAGCCTGCATTATAATTGTGGTTTATATCTACGCCCCTATTATTTGCCTGCCAGTCTCTTGAAAAATTCTCACTCCCATTGTTCCATCTTATGAGGTCTTCATAATATGGATTTTCTCTGGTGAGCCCACCCAGAACCAGTTCAACTCCATCCGGATTTACCATGGGAACAATATATATACTGCTCCTTTCCCATATATCTTCTATATCATATCCTCTTATATTACTTTCTTCCGTATATGCCTTCAGGAAATTCTCTGCAAATTTCATGAGGAGCAGCGTTGTTATCCACTCCAAGGAATGATGGGATGCATTATAAAAAACCTCATTGGACCCTGTTCCAAGTCTTATATAGTAAAGTTCCCTTCCAAGTACACTTTTTCCCGCAGTACCAATATTCAAAAATGGATATCGTGCCTTTAATGCAAAGATATCGCTCTCCATTATATCATAGGTATAATTTATATCTGTATCTACTATGTCGATATTGTACGGAACTTTTATTGTAGTTCCAGGTATCACTCCAAATGGCTGTATCTGGGGATTGGCTATTATTATTCTATTTATCTGGGTACCATACATCCTGGCTATATTATAGAGAGTATCTCCTTGTCTTATTGTATAATTATCAAATCCCTCTATAAATCTTTCCATGACCCTACGGGTATTTTCACCTACTATTCCATCAGGAACAAGACCATTTTTTATCTGAAACTTTCTCACGGCATTTTCCGTCTGTGCACCAAATATTCCGTCCACATTTCCTTCATAATATCCCAGTTTTTTTAAAACCGACTGTATTCTCATTACCTGATTTCCCGAATCACCTATCCTTAAAACCGGCATATTGTATCTCCCAATATTAGTGCTATACTATATTTATGCACAATTCACCACTTATGTGATAAAAATCACTCTATTCAATTTTGAAATTTACATCAATTTCTTCATTGGAAGATACATCAAGTATTTTGTTTACAATACTTTCAACTTCATACTTGCTGCTGACAACCATTTTTACATCAAACCGAAGATTTTCGTTCTCCTGAAATTTTTTCAAGAATTCACTTTCACCGTTTTTTCCATATCTGCAATTATCATCGATCACTTTGAATATCAATTTTCTTATGTCCCTGGAAATTCTGTGTAAATCCATGGAAACCATATAACTTTTATCCTGCCTTTGCTCAATTTCCATGTTCTTCAACACCTTGAAAACAGTTGACATTTTACCCAATTTAATATCAGGATACTCACTAATATGAAATCCGTTATACATAACATTCATATTGTTAAATACTTCAAGATTATTTTTTATTCCCTTCATGCTAACCATGCCCCTGATCTTCTTTTTATCCCTGGCTGCACTTATAACATCATAGAAAAATTTAACCTTGTTCATTTAAAATCCCCCTTAAAATCTTTATCTAACCAATTAGGGGAGTCAATTCTATTTGTTTATATTGAAATCACCATAACTTCTGGAATTCTCAACATAATGCTCTGCTTCACTTCCAAGTTTTAATCTTTCTTCATCTGTAAGTTTTCTTACAATTCTCGCAGGGGCTCCGACACACAATACTCCAGAAGGTATTATTTTATTTTCAGTTACAATACTTCCTGCACCTATTATGCTTTTACTCCCTATAACCGCCCCATTCATCACGATAGAACCCATGCCTATCAAAGTAGAATTTCCTATCTCACAACCGTGAATTACTGCATTATGTCCTATAGTTACACATTCTCCTATGTGTACAGGACTATGCGGGTCAACATGAATTGTGCAGTTATCCTGTACGTTGGTCTTTCTTCCTATGCATATATTATTTGAATCTCCCCTGACTACTGCTCCAAACCAGACATTCACATCTTCACACAATTTAACTTTTCCGATAATATCTGCACTGTCAGCTACAAAACAACTTTCATCTATATCAGGCTCATACTTTCCAAACCTTCTTATCATAAGTAAAGCACCTCTTTAAAAATCTATTTTGATTTATATAAAAAGTATATCATATATCAGAAGGTTATTAAACAAGTCATCCTTTAAAGGATGACTTGTTTGTAACTTTGTATTATTTCCAGACATCTTCATATTTATATCCAGTAAGATTCTCAACAACTTCTCTTGTTTTTGGCTCAACATCCGTTTTAGAACCATTGTTTTTTAAACGGTCGATTTCTTTTACCAATATAAGATGTGTTTGTTTGTTAAGTTTGAATGTAAATGCCATTACTATGGATAACAGGAGCATTACAGTACATCCAATAACAAGTATATATGCAATTGTATGCATTACCTGTGGCGGCTGCACCGTATTCCCTTTAACGAATCCAGAAGATTGAAGTATAACTCCTACAACAAATGTAGCTATAGCTACACTACTCTTTCTTGTAAAAGTCATGACTGCCGCAAAAAGTCCCTCTCGTCTCTGCCTTGTAACCATTTCATCTACATCCGGTATGAACGGAAATACATTCCAGGGAGTAAATTCAAGCAAACTTCTTCCCATTTGATATACTGCAGCAATTAAAAATAAAATTAAAGTTTTGGATCCTGCATCATATACATATACTTCATAAAAGGCCAATAAGCAGATGATCATAGTCGAATAAGACATCTTGTATAAATTTGCAGGCCCAATTTTTATCATTAAAAAGCCGCCTAAAATAGTCATAGGTATACCTACAATACTGAGAGACAACAAATTAGCAGCAAGTGAAGCCGAGACCTTCAAATCGTATACACAGAAATACACAAACACGGCATTAAACGTATCCTTAGCCGTAAACGATAAAAGATATATAATAAGATGCTTTCTAAAACTTTTTATTTTCAAGGTAGATATATAATCGCCTGATACTTTAACAATTGTTTTTATCAAATAGATGAATCCTTTATTTTCATTTGAAGTCTGCAGCATCTCTTTCTTCATAGCAGGTGTTATTTCTCTCTCCCATGTTACTTTATATGCTATAAATATACAAATACCATACAATATAGCAAAAATCAATCCATTAATAAAATATGCATATGCATTAGTTTGTCCAAAATATCTGATCAGCTGGCCTGGAACAAATGTTGCTAAAAAAGTTCCTGTAGCTGAAATAAACATTCTTGATGTTGATATCTTTGTCCTGTCATTAAAATCTTTTGTCATTTCAGCAGGAAGTGTTTCCCATGGAATCAGTACCATAGAAGCAATAATTTCAAACATTATATATGTACCTAGATAAAACCAATAATTCATTCCTGTTATCCATAGTAATATATAATCAGCCATTAAAGGTGCCCCTATGAGCAAGAAGAAACGACGTCTTCCAAATTTCTTTCCTAATTTAGATTTATAAAAATTATCTGTTATACTTCCCATAAGCAAACTTGCAACTGCATCTACGATACGTGCAATGGCAATAATAGAAGCACCCTGTACAGGAGACAATCCTGCGAAAGTGGTATAAAAAAACAATAGGAAAGTACCGATAATAGTAAAAGCTCCACCCCCCATCAAATCAACAAGTCCATATCCAATACCTACAGGTATAGTAACCTTCTTATCCCTTCTCGACATGTTAAAGCCCCCCCTTTCTATTTATTTCCAAACCCGAAATAATTTTTTGCATTGTTATAGCATACTCCTTGTACCACATCTTTCAATAATTCCATATCTTCTGGCACTTCACCGTTTTCAACTAAATTGCCAATAAAATTACAAAATATTCTACGAAAATATTCATGCCTTGTATATGATAGAAAACTTCTGGAGTCCGTCAACATACCTACAAATCTGCTAAGCAGTCCCGTATTAGCTAACGATTTCATTTGATCAATCATTCCATCTTTATTATCATTGAACCACCATGCTGCCCCAAATTGAATTTTCCCTGGAATACCATCACCTTGAAAATTTCCGGCCATTGTACTCAAGGTATAATTATCTGTTGGATTTAATGAATATAATATAGTTTTAGGGAGACTATTTTCTTTTTCCAGTGAATCCAAAATTTTCGAAACAGAATATGCTATATTGTCATCCCTTATAGAGTCAAACCCAGTGTTGGGTCCAATTGCTTTAAGCATTCTTGTATTATTATTTCTAACTGCAGACATATGAAGCTGCATTGCCCATTCAAATTTACTGTAGATTCCGCCTAGTGATTTAAGTGTATATGTTCTATATTTATTCACTTCTTCCTGTGCCAATTTTGCACCTTTAATTTTCTTTAAGAATATATCTTCCACTTCTTCTTTCGTACTTTCTGTATATACCACTTTATCCAAGCCATGGTCAGATATTTTACAACCAGCAGAATTGAAGAATTCTATCCTTGATTCAATAGCTTTCAAAAACCCATCATAATCATAAATATCTACTTTAGACACATGTTCAAGTTTCTTAATCCATGGAATAAAATCATCTGAATCTATATTCATTCCTTTATCCGGCCTAAAGGTCGGGAACACACTTACGGCAAAATCCTTATCTTCATTAATTTTTTTGTGATATTCCAAGGAATCAACCGGATCATCCGTAGTACATATGGTTTCAACGTTGGATTTCTTTATCAATTGTCTTGTTCTAAAATCATCTTTACTTAACATTTCATTGGCTTTTTCCCATATAACAGGTGCAGTTTTTTCGTTCAATAAATCATATATCCCAAAAAATCTTTGAAGTTCAAGATGAGTCCAGTTATAAATAGGATTTCCTATTATCATTGGTACAGTTTTTGCCCAAGCTATAAATTTACCATAGTCGGATGCATTCCCAGTAATATATTTTTCATCTATGCCATTCGCCCTCATGACCCTCCATTTATAGTGATCCCCATACAGCCAAATTTCAGTTATATTTCTAAATTTTTTATTATCGTAAATTTCTTTTGGATCTATATGGCAATGGTAGTCTATAATAGGCATTTTTTTTGCGTAATTATTATATAAGTTCACAGCAGTATTATTGGACAACAAAAAATTTTCATTCATAAATTTTACCATCATTTTCCTCCTAATTGTTAATTAAATTAATTTATGTTATATTAAAACTTGTATATATTTTTATTGGACACTTCCTCATAATTGATCATACAAAATTCCTAATGTTCAACATGATCGACTATGAGGAAAATGTCTATTTTTTTACTGATTTCTACTATCCATTTTTTCAATAGCTTCCCAGAGTCCATTCAAATATGTTGCTCCAAGAGCTCTGTCATACAGTCCGTATCCAGGCCTTGCCTTTTCACCCCATATCATTCTTCCATGATCAGGTCTTATATATCCATCAAATCCAACATCATGAAGTGCTTTCATTATTTCAAACATGTCAAAGCTTCCGTCTGTGGACAAATGGGACACCTCATGGAAGTGTTTTTCAGACAGTATTTTTATATTTCTTACATGTGCAAAATGTATTCTGCCTTTGGCGCCGAAATATCTTATAAGTTCAGGTATATTGTTTTTAGTACTGGAGCCAAGTGATCCACTGCAAAGTGTAATACCATTGTAAGGACTATCTACAAGACTCAGTATCCTATCCAGATTTTCTTTGGAATGTACTATCCTTGGAAGTCCAAATACATTCCATGCAGGATCATCCGGATGGACAGCCATTTTGATATCATATTTTTCACATGTAGGTATTATGGCCTCAAGAAAATACTTGTAATTTTCAAACAGCTTTTCTTCATCTACTTCCTTGTACAAATCAAGTACCTTTTTTAACTCTTTGAGTCTCTCAGGTTCCCAGCCGGGAAGGGAAAAACCATTTGAACTCTTCTCGGTGTCCTCCACAAGCTTTATAGGCTCCAATCCTTTCAATTTGTCATCATCGTAGTACAATACTTCAGATCCATCAGGGAGCTTGTATGCAAGGTCAGTTCTGAGCCAGTCAAACACTGGCATGAAATTATAACATATTACTTTTATACCAGCTTGTCCTAAATTCTTGATCGTTTCTTTGTAATTTTCTATATACTTGTCTCTTGACGGCAGCCCCAGTTTTATATCTTCATGGATATTTACACTTTCTATAACTTCAAGCTCCAGTCCATGATTCTCTATATTCTTTTTATAGTCGAGTATCCTGTCAAGAGGCCACACCTCTCCTGCGGGGATATCGGACAGAAATCCCACTATTCCTGTAATTCCAGGTATCTGGCGTATCTGATCCAATGTAACACTGTCATCATTTTCACCAAACCACCTAAATGTCATTTTCATAAAAACATCCCTTTCCAACAATAACTAATTATTTTAAATATTTTTGAATTGTATTTCTAACTGAGTTTTTTCCGCCTGTCATTTCAGCAAAATACTCTTCTATTCTATTTCCAAGTCCTATCCTGTAGAGATCAAGTCCAAATATTCCACTGTTCGACAATATTGGTTTCAAGGTCCCGGCTTTATACTTTTCCCCAAGCTTCACTTCTGAAAGATAGCCTTTTAGATTATCAAGAAGCGGATCGGAACTTACCTCAAAAGCTTCCCCTCTATCATCAACTCCCAGCATATATCTGCACCACCCTGCAATGACAAGTGGTATATATTTCAGAGACTTTACGTCAAGATCTTCTCTTTCAACATATGCCTTTATTGTCTCCCCAAACCTTATGCCGACTTTCTGTGACGTATCAGTTGCTATTCTCTGAGGTGTGTCGGGTATATAGGGATTCGGGAGTCTTACTTCTATAACTTCCCTTATAAAATCCTCAGGTGCTATTATTCCCGGATTTGAAACTACGGGCATACCTTCCTCGTATCCTATCTTGTTTATAAGCTTTACTATATCCTCGTCCTTCATTTCATCTGCAATCAAATTATATCCAAGCATGCATCCGAATACTGCCATTGATGTGTGGAGTGGGTTAAGGCATGTACATACCTTCATCCTCTCAACCTTTTCAACGGTTTCCCTGTCTGTAAAATACACTCCTGCCTCCTGAAGTTCAGGTCTTCCATTCGGGAAGGTATCTTCAATTACAAGATACTGAGGTCCTTCGGCATTTACAAATGGGGCTATATAGGTATTCTTGCCTGTTATGATTGGCTTTATATCCTTGATTCCAAGCTTCTCAAGTTTTTCCTCTACTGTCTTTGAAGGCCTTGGGGTTATCTTGTCTATCATGCTCCATGGGAATGCAACTTTATTGACATCATTTATATAATCTACGAATTCACTTTCAACAAGTTTGTTTTCAGCCCATTTGCCTGCAATTGTGTTTATGGAGTTGTAGAGCTTTTCTCCATTGTGTGAACAGTTGTCCATGCTGACTACAGCAATTGGAAGTTGTCCAGTCTTAAATCTTCTATATAAAAGTGCTGAAACTTTTGCCATTACACTGCTCGGTTTTGCAGGTCCATTTTTTATGTCTCTATTTACTTCATCCGTAAACTCTCCCGACAGCTTTTTCAGATTGTATCCCTTTTCTGTTATAGTAAAGCTTGCCATCTGAAGCGAAGATTTTGAAAACACGTCACTCAGTGTTTTCCAGTTTTCTGTTCTTTCTGCATCTGCAGCTATACTGTCCCCAATACTGGCAATGACAGTATTGTCAATGCTGCCATCAGGTTTCATAATAACCTGAAGACTCAGATTATCATGTGGCTTGTATATTTTATCTATAATTTCATAGTCATAAGTCTCAACAGCAATTATTCCTGTTTTCGATTTACCTGAATCCAGCAGCTTCTGCTGAAGTGCTGCCACAAATCCTCTGAATATATTTCCCGAGCCAAAATGTACCCAAATTGGATTTTCCCTGGTATTTTTGCACATTTCCTCATAATCGAAATTCGGAAGCTTGATTGCAGCTGCTTTCCATGCTGCCGTATTCTTCAAGGCATCCTTTTTTAATTCAATCATATTTTACACTGCCTCCTTATAAATTCAATGAATGTTAAAAGATCAAGTCAACCCTTTTCAAAGGCTTCACCTCCATCAAAGATTGTGTTAAAATAAAAGTAGTTATATATTTTATCAGAGGGTTTTTTCAAGCTTGACATATTCTTGCCGGAAAATGTCAAGTTACACCCCCATTTTATACAGACATCATTTAAAATATTGAGGATATCTCTTTTTTACGTCTTTTAAATTATAATTAACCATGTTTAGATGATTTTTCATAATTTCATCAGCATCTTCAGGCTTCTTATTCTTTATAGCTTCCATTATAGTCCTATGTTGAAAATATACATCATCAACCTTTAAATTAGAAGAAAGGGTTAGCATACGTATACGTTGAAAATCCATTTCAACCTGGCATATGGTATTCCATGTCCTTTCCTTGTTACATCCTTCAAAAATGGTTTTATGAAACTGCTCATCCAATTTAAACGCCTTTGTATAATCACTTTTTTCAATGGATATCTTCTGCATTTTCAAGTTCATTTCCAAGGCTATAAATTTTTCTTCAGGAAACTGTTTACATGCAAGCCTGACTACAGCTCTTTCAATATGCTCACGCAAAAATCTGGCTTCCTCTACTTCATCTAGATCAATCAATGATACAAATGTACCTTTCTGGGGATAAATATCAAGCAGTCCTTCCTGGGATAAAAGCAGGAATGCTTCCCTTACAGGAGTTCTGCTTATATTGAATTTTTCAGAAATACCCTTTTCAGAAATACTGAGGCCAGGCTTGAGATGAAGCTGTATAATATCCTCTTTTAAAATCTGATATAATTTTTTGCCTGTTAAATTTTTGCCTGTTTCAAAAGCCATAATTATCTCCCTTATTGTCTTGCTACCATACTTGTATGGTAGTTATAAATAAATTATATCATATACTTTCGTAAATTCAATACTTTTTTTATAAATATAGAAGCTTTTTCCGTCGATATTATTGATGGAAAAAGCCTCTATTTTCAATATTCACATTTTATTTCAATATTCCCGCTGCATATCCAAGTATACCTATTCCAAAGAGTCCAAATATTATCCATATAGCGTTTATCTTTTTCTTGAGAAGACTCATACATATAAATGTCATTATGAGAGGAACAAGTCCAGGCATCAGCTGATCAAGTATATTTTGAACAGTTGTTACCACAACCTTGCCATTTTGCTGGGTTATCCTCGAAACTACGACTGGTATATTGACTGTTGTCCACTTCGATACAAGCGCCCCCATTACAAACAACCCTAGTATGGAAGCCCCTTCTGTAAGTTTCTGAAGCCTGTTTCCACTCATATCACTTACAATATCTGTTCCCTTTACATAACCATATTTTACTCCATACCACCTGACTGCAAGTCGAACTGCATTGAATACAAGGAAGAACAATATCGGTCCCCCTATGCTTCCGGTAAGTGCAAGCGATGCACCAAGTGCTGCAACGACAGGTCTGAGTGTTCCCCAGAATATAGGATCTCCAACTCCTGCGAGCGGTCCCATGAGTCCTACTTTTACACCGTTTATTGCCGCATCATCTATATCTGCTCCATTTGCCTTCTGTTCTTCCATGGCAGCTGTAACACCAAGTATGGGAGCAGTTGCAAAAGGCTGGGTATTAAAAAACTCCAGATGTCTTTTTATTGCATTAACTTTGTCTTTTCCCTTGTAAAGCCTTCTTATAACGGGTACCATTGCAAAACAGTATCCAAGCGCCTGCATTCTTTCGTAATTCCAGGAAGCCTGATGAAAATTTGAACGTATAAATACATTTATCAGATCCTTTTTTGTAAGGTGCTTCTTTTCGCTTTTTCCCCTGTCGTTTTTAGGAACATTAATATTCTTTTCAACAATTTTATTTTCACTCATGATAAATTCCCCCTTCTAAATATTAGTCATCAAGTTCATCGTCCAGTTCATCATCTGACCCTCCACTTGAAACAACCACTGTTTTAGGCATATTGTATTTTGGATTCAACTGGATATATATTATTGCAAACACTGCACCTATAACGCCAAATGCTACAAGATTAAACTGAGTAAATGCAGCTATTACAAATCCCAGAAAGAAGAATCCCATGAGATATTTTGCCTCCATCATATTTATAACCATGGCATAACCTACAACAACTATGAAGCCACCGGCAACCTGAAGACCTCCTGTTACAACTTTTGGAATTGCATTCAAAAATGTTTGAACTGCATCAGTTCCTATAAATGCTGCAACCAGCATTGAAGGTATGGCAACACGTGCTGCCTGTACTGCAAGAGAGCCTATGTGCATTAAATCGATTCCATGGAGGTTTCCATTTTTTGCATAAGTATCAGCCCTGTGCTGGAATGCTACAGTAATTGTCCTTGCAAATATAGTCAACACCTGGCCTGCAGCCGCAAGTGGCATTGCTATGGCTATACCTGTCCCTATGCTCTGTTTGCCTCCTATTACAAGAATTGTAGATATGATACTTGCCATCGCCGTATCAGGTGCCATTGCCGCACCTATATTCATCCAGCCAAGAGCCATCATCTCCAGAGTACCACCTATAATTATACCTGTTTTTACATCTCCAAGAATAAGTCCAATTAGTGTACATGCTATCAGTGGCCTGTGTGTCTGAAATTCATCAAGTACACTGCCCATGCCGGAAATACATGCAACAATTAGTATCAGCACCATTTGTACAGCATTAATAGTCATAATAACATCTCCTTTTTAAAATAATTATCTATCTATCAAAGTCATTAAATCTACTTTGGTATCCTTGCTGACTTTTCTTATTTCAAGTTCTATACCTTTTTCATGAAGTTTTTTAAATGCTTCTATATCCTTCTCATTTACGGATACAACTCCATTTATCTGTTTTTTCCCCTCTTTAAATGACATTCCTCCAATATTTACACTTTTTATATCAACTCCACCTTCAACCATTCGGAGTATATCAGTAGGATTGGTAAACAGGTATAATACCTTTACTCCCTCATATTTTGGATTTTTATATACCCTTACTGCCTTTTCAACTCCCACAACATTTGCCTTTATTCCAGGAGGTGCTACCTGCACAAGAAGTGTCTTTCTTATACTGTCCTTGGCTACGTCATCATTGCATACTATTATTCTTTCACATTTTGTTTCCTTGGCCCAAACAGTAGCAACCTGTCCGTGTATCAATCTGTCATCTATTCTTGCCAAAACTATATTCATCATTTATAAATCATCCTCCTCTATATTTTCAGATAAGCTTTCTTTTAAGGACTTTATTCCCTCGAGTCCTGATTTTCTGGCTGTATTCAATATTTCTTCCAGAGTCGAGGAACTTCTAGTACTGAATACTTCCAAAAGCATCGGCATATTTATCCCCGTCACTACATCCATGTTTTTTTCAGATGAAACAACTATATTGCTTGCTGCATTAAAAGGACTTCCACCGAACAGATCCACCATAAACAAAACTCCATCACTGCAGTCCAGCTCTTCCATTTCACTCTTATACCTACTCACAAGATCTTCAACATTTTCACCAGGTTCAAATGTTACCGCCGCAACATTTTCCTGACTTCCAAATATCATTTCTGCAGATCTTAAAATCTCTTTTGAAAACTTCCCATGAGTCCCTATAATAATAGCTACCATAATATCTCCTCCAAATCCTAGTGCTTTAATTACACTTATATATAATGCAATTGTCATGCCAAACTAGTGTATTAAAAGTACGAGATAATATAAGCTCCTCATTTCACAGCATTTGTAAATATCGCTATGAAATGAGAAGCTTTATTTTTAATACTCTAATATTTCTATATTAATACACTTGTGGAAATCAAGAAATTCATCTCAGCATCTCCGATATATAATAAATTTCATCATCAGTCAGTTCTATATTCAATGTTGACTTGAATATACCGGCTTCATCCTTCAATATATTAACAAGTTCTACATCAAGTCCGCTTTTATCATCCCTATATATAAGTCCTTCTTTCACTATCATCCTTTCAAGTGCACACCCTGTATGTACTATAAGCTTTATGCATAGAGAATTCTTAAAATGTGTATTCATCCTTTTTTCCAATACACTGATAAAATCTATTAATACACTTATTATTTTGGATGGATTCAAATAAGTTAGGAACTCACCCAGGCTATCCCTGCACAAATCCTCCACAACAACACTTTTACCTTCATTTACTTCAACTGCAGTATTACTTGCCACAATATCACCTATTATCTTTTCTCCACATCCATTTATAAGTGATTCCAGAGATATAAAAGGTATGTCCATCTTTGGATTTACAATACCAATACAAGCCATGACCTCATATTTGTTTTGAATGGTTTTTATACTGTCCTTCAGATTTTTCAATCCTACAGGTATTACATCTATACGTTCATCAGTTATATTGTGTATTACATCTTCAACCAGTTCCTCAAGCTTTACCGCCGTACCCTCTCCACTTGAACAAATAGTGACAAAAGCTCTGTTCGCATGCTGATTCCCTTTTTCCTTCAAACTCATACTATATCCTCTGAAGCCTTTCAGCGACTCATATATTCTGTCAAGGTCCATATCAAATATATTGGCCTTTCTTACAGCCTCCAGCACAAGCGGAGTAGATACCATATCTATGGTCTTTATATCTATACCCGTCTTTTCAATTATTACAGTATCAAAATTTGCCAGCGAACCCATATCGACCAGAAGGAGCACACCTTTTCCCATATCTATTTCCTGAACCCTTTTTATCATTTTGTCCAATATATCTTCGGGGTTTACTTCCAGAGGCATATCTATTGCCTGCATATTGCAATCTCCAAGGAGTTTTTTTGCTACATTCACCATGCTTGTAGCAGTACTATTTCCATGGGCGGCTACTATAATGGCCACATTCCCATCATTCTGCTCATCCTGGATAGAACTTAAAAGAAGAGTGAGATATATGACTTCCATCTTCGGAACCGATATACTATATCTTTTTTCTATAAGCTTTTTTATTTCCAGAGAAACATCGTATTCTCGTGGATTATCCTTTATTATACTTGATATATTAGTATATTTTACCGGTCTTCCGCTTTCAATTCTTTTGAAAAACGCACTTAAATGCAGGCTAAGAGCATACAGGAACCTGTCCGACAATTTTCTGTCCAGTCTTTTTTGAACAAGAATTCTTATCTCATCTGCAAATTCCAGTACATTCTCATCTACTACCTTCAATATCTTTTTTCTGTCTTTTTCACCGTCTTTAAACTTGTCATAAAATCCCTTTATGTGAACATTTATATCAGTTGCTATGAAATCTTTTATAGAATCATCATCAAGTCCTTCATCTTTCAGTATTATGGCCTTGTCTTCTATAATCTTATACAGATTGAACGGAGGTTCATAAGGATCCTCATCTATAAGCACCTTATACCCTTCCGGTGCTACTATAAGCTGTGAATTTACATATTTAGATATCTCCTCCATTTCATTTCTTCTGGCACCAAGCAGAAACAATCCTTTTTTTATATCCGGAGGAAGTAACTTGAAATCAATTTCCACATATTCACTGTTTTCTATACTGTTTAGAAAACCCTTTGCACATACAAGCTGTATATTTGATTTCATCTGTCCTATATTTCCATAGGATACACTTCCTATAAGTGCCTTTACTGCATTTTCCTCAATTTTTATGGGCTTGTTGATTCTGTGTGCTTCATTTGATATTAGATATTTAAGTATGTTTATTTTGTCTTCTGCCGGCCTCTCATTAAGACTTGGTATACTTATTATTATTGGAATTCTTCTTACAAATGTTCTCAGTAGAGATGAATCCGGGTCTTCTGTGGTGGCACATACTATAAATACATTTGATTTTCTCCTTCTCTCAGTTTCACCAAGTTTGTTATAGGTTCCTGTATCCATGAAATAAAATATCATTTCCTGTCCTTCAGGTGGAAGCCTGTGGATTTCATCCAAGAACAGCATTCCCCCATCCGCCCTCTCGACAAGTCCTTCCTTTTCTTTGTCGGCACCGGTAAAAGCACCCTTCAGATGACCGAATATATGGGATATAAGGAGCTGTGAATTATTATAATAGTCGGCACAGTTAAATATTACAAATGGGGAATTGTCATCAAATCTTTTAACATACCTGGCATAATTATACATCATGTTTGCAAATAAAGTTTTACCGACTCCTGTCTGTCCCACAATAAGCGTGTGAAGACCATTGGGCGGATAAAGTATGGCTGCCTTAGCCTGCTCCACCTGGTTCTTGAGTCCAGTCTCAAATCCTATCAGATTGTCGAAAGGAGACTTTTTCCCACCGAAATGACCATTATCCTTTATAATACTGTCTATGCTGTCAACTTCCAGCGGTCCTTTTTCTATATTATATTGAAGCTTATCTTCCAAAGAACTTTTATCTATAAACAACACTGGCCTGCCTATAATCTTTATTACCTTGTCCTGCTTCAAAAGTATGTTCAATTCCATACTTACATTGTTTCTCAATATTCCAAGTTCATCGGATATTTCCTTGGCACTGAATCCGACTTTTCCTTTTAAACTGTTTATATCAAGTTGAAGGGTTCTCTCTATCAGATAATTGTGTATTCTATCAATTCTCTTCATCTTCAATCCCCTTTCTGCATTAAAATATATTTCAACTTATATATAACATTATACAATTAACTTATTTCAGGTAACAATTCAAATAAAAAAAACTGTCGCACTAATTTTTTTAGTACGACAGCCCCATATTGCTGGCAGTGCTACTAGCACACTTTACTACCTCACCCGTAAACGGGTCAATATTATTCTTCCATGAATTTTTTATTCTTGCAAACTGGCTCCTTTCAATATAAAAGATCCTATAGGAGTTATTTGAACACCTTTAAGCTTCTTGTTTATACAAACAACCTCTGAATATTCATAAATAGGAATTACAGGTGCATCATTCATGAGTATATCCTCCGCCTGATGTATTAGTTTTGCCCTTTTTGAAGTGTCTGGTTCTGATTTGGCCTGACCAATTAACTTGTCATAGCTTGGATTTGAATACCCCGGCATATTGTTTCCTCCCGTCGTAGTAAACATATCAAGAAAAGTCATAGGGTCATTGTAGTCCGCTATCCATCTGCTGCCACCAACAACAAAATTGTGCTTTAATAGTTCAGATATCTGAATTTTCCTTTCAACATTTCTGAGAGTAATATTTATCTTTAAATTTTTCTTCCACATATCCTGTACTGCCTGTGCTATATTTTGATTGGTCTGATCGGTATTATACAGTACCTCAAGAGTAGGAAATCCCTTTCCGTCAGGATATCCAGCTTCAGCTAAAAGCTTTCTAGCCTGTGCTATGTCAGCTTTCTCAGGAAGATATTCCTTATTTTTAAATTCTCCACCATTGGAATCACTCACAACACCAGGTACAAAAGAAGTTGCAGGTTTCTCACCAGATTTTGTGACATCTTTTACTATTGCGCTTCTATCAATAGCAAGACTCAACGCTTTTCTAACTTTTACATTACCTAATACTTTAGCTGCCTCAGGATTTACACTTGCAGCCTGTGGAGAAACATTTGCCATATAATAATATACTCCAAAATAAGGATATGCTTTAGCCGTTCCATTCTTTAGCAAATTAGGGGTTTCCGTAGCAGGCGGTTTGTCAATCAAATCCAGATCCCCTGTTTTGAATGCAGCATAATAGCTGCTCGCATTTTCCAAAGTCTTAAACTCTACTCTTTCAATTTTAACATTTTTAGCATCCCAGTAATTAGGATTTTTTTCAAAATTCAAACTATCCTTCTGTTTGTATTCAACCATCTTGTAAGGTCCGTTTGATATGTACGTATCTGCTTTTGTTGCCCATGCATCCGGGCTTTTGTCAACTGCATCCTTTCTTATAGGTTTATAAGTTGTAAAAGATGTAAGGTATAAAAAATATGGAGTAGGATCCTGAAGATTTGCAACTAGAGTATAGTCATCTTTTGCTTTAATTCCTACCTGGTCTGCTCCAACTTTTCCCTCGTTATATGCTTGTCCATTTTTTAAATAGTACAGCTGATAGGCATATTCAGAAGCAGTTTTAGGATTCAGGGCCCTTTTCCATGCGTACTCAAAATCTTTAGCGGTAACTGCTTTTCCATCTGACCACTTTGCATTTTTCCTCAAATGAAAAGTATAGGTAAGTCCATCACTTGATACATCCCATTTTTCGGCAACACCTGGCTGAATTTTTCCTTGTCCGTCCATATCGGTAAGTCCTTCAAATGCATTTTCAATAACATGAGCTCCCTCAATAGTATTGCACAACCCCGGATCAATTGACTTAGGATCGGCACTTATATTTACCTTTATGGTACTTTTATCGCTTCCTTTGCTGGTAGAATTTCCACAACCTGCGAATATCGAACCAACAAGCACAAGCGACAATACAATTGAGGAAATTCTTGATTTTCCTTTTAACATAATAGTCCTCCCATCAAATTATTATAAATATAGAAACTTGGATTAGCCATTAAAAATATCCAAGAAAACTATCTAATATAAGCACAAGAAATAAAACTTGCAATATTAAGAATAATCTTAACAATCAATAACCTACAAATTCAATTTTGACTTTTTAAATAAATTTCAATTTTCCCATACATTTTTTATGATATTATCATAAATTTATGCTTATGTCAACGGTATCAAGTAATTACAATATGTATAATTATTAATAACTTTATTACAATAAATGCCTAAAATAATTAATATATTTCAAAATATATTTAAAATTGAATTATAATAGCTATTTTGTTGATGTATAAAAATTCATAAATTGCAATAAAAAATATATTTTAAAATTTTTTGTACTAAATAAATTAAATGCAAAGATTAAAATTTTATTGTATAATTATCTAGAAATTCATTTACAGGAGTGGTAAATTTGAATAACTTTTTAAATAAATTGTCATATTACTTTAGAGATTGCTATGGTGTCGACAAACTTTCAAAACATCTTTATATAATAGGATTCATTCTTTCAATTTTCAGATCAAGGGGCAGTTCTACTTTTGGTTTTGTCTGTATTGTATACAGCACATGGAGATGTCTCTCAAAAAATAAATACAAGAGACATCATGAACTGCAGTCATATGAAAACTTTATAGCACCACTGGAAAGGATGTTCTCCGGATTCAAAACCTCATCAAATCAACGAAGGTATTATAAGATATTTAAATGTCCCAATTGTTCGCAAAAAATGAGAGTTCCAAGGCATAAAGGGAAAATAACTATAACTTGCAGGAACTGTGGCACTTCTTTTAAGGGAAAATCATAAACTAAAGTAAAATGTAAAGGCAGGTGTTTATTATGGGAGAAAGAAAATCATTTATTTCAATTCTTAAATTTATAGTCTTTACATTTTGGGTAATATTTCAATTTATAGCCATAACCCTTGTTTATAATGTATTTAATATATTCTTCATATACTATTTCATAGCATTTGAAATTATAAGTGCCATTGCAGTAATTCATCTCAATTACAAGGACGAAAATACTTCCTACAAGATCAGCTGGATAGCATTGATACTCCTGATCCCAGTAATAGGCGTAATTATTTACATCGTATCCAGAATTGGGATACTACGTAATTTTAGTAAGATCAACAGAATAAGTTTTGAGAAAGGAGTATTTCCTAAAGAGGATTTTTCACTGTTGCATTCTATTAAAATCGAGAATAAAGCACGATACAATGAAACAAGACTTATAAAAAACATCAGCGGATATCCTGCTTATACAAATACAAAAATTGAATACTTTCCCTCGGGAGAACTTATGTATAAAAGACTTATAAAGGAATTGAAAAGTGCCCAAAAATTTATTTTCATTGAATATTTTATAATTTCAAAGGGCATAATGTGGGACAAAATTCTCGAAATACTGAAGAAAAAATCCAGGAGCGGCGTAGAAGTCAGAATTTTAGTCGACTATATCGGCTCACTATTTGTTCTTCCTCCCAAATTTAGAAAAATACTCAGAGAAAACAATATAAAATTCAAGATTTTCAACCCTATGAAACTTATTTTAAATGTTATGCTAAACTACAGAGACCACAGAAAACTAGTTATAGTAGACGGAAGAGTTGCCTTCAATGGAGGAATCAATATTGGCGATGAATACATAAACCTGTATAGAAAATACGGTTACTGGAAGGATTCCGCCGTATGCATAGAAGGTGATGCCGTTTATAGTTTTACAGTGATGTTTCTAAAAATGTGGCAATCGATAACTCATAAAAAGGAAGACATCAAAAGATATAAATTGGCACAAAAAATGATGTTGAATGAAGGTATAGTAATTCCATATGCTAGTGGACCGGAAAGACTCGACAGTACAGCCGAGGATATATATTTAAATATAATAAACAGCGCCAAAAATTATATCTATATTACAACTCCTTATTTGATAATAAGCTACGAAATGATTTTGGCTCTTTCCCTGGCAGCCAAAAGAGGGGTTGATGTAAAAATAATAACCCCCCATATCCCGGATAAAAAAATTATTCAGATTCTAACAAGATCACATTATGACAAACTGCTTGATTCCGGAGTGGAAATATATGAGTATATGCCTGGATTCATCCATAGTAAAAATTTCGTATCCGATGATGAATGTGCTGTAATTGGAACAATAAATATGGACTATAGAAGTTTATTCCTACATTTTGAATGTGCAACCTATATGTATGATACACCTGCAATAAATGAAATTTATAGAGATTTCATTAAAACCAAAATGGTATCGAAAAAAGTGCATAAGGAAGTCTGGGAAAGACGAAGTTTCTTAAAAAAAATTCTGGAATCTATCCTCAGACTGTTTGCACCACTGGCATAATATCAGCCTTTTATAAATTTAAGGAGCTCGGAATTAAACTTTCCCAGTTCATCATGGAAAATTCCATGTCCGCTGAATTCAAATGGATAAAGCTGAGAATTTTTTATACCCCTGTTCAATTCTTCTGCAAATTCAAATGGGCATATCTTGTCCATTTTACCATGGAATATACCTGTTGTTACATTAATCTTGTTGATCTCAGATCTGAGATCCTCATCTTTAAGTGATCTGGCAGTTTCTATGGTCGAATGTCCTGAAGCCTCCAGGCCAAGATTCTGAAACCAGTTCATAAAATTGTCCGTTGTATTTCCTGCAAAGAATATTTTTCCAATACCAGCCATCATTTCAGGTCTATTTTCACGGGCCTGCCTGATTAAATCCTCAACTCCATTGACATCCATGCCATAAGGATATCCTTTGCGTCTGGTAAAAGATGGTGCAGCTGGAGACATCAGTACAAGTTTTGATACATTATAGCTATAGTATCGTGACATATATCTGATTGCCACTGCAGCTCCCATTGAGAAACCTACAAGAGTTATGTTTTTCAATTCAAGTGTTTCAATAATAACCCTTACGTCATCAGACAGTCTGTCATAAGAGTATCCTTTCCAGGGTTTATCTGAACTTCCAAATCCCCTTAGATCAATACTTATACACCTATAACCATATTCAGGAAGCAAATCAAGCTGATATTCAAACATTTTATGGTTCAGAGGCCATCCATGAATAAGGAATATGACATCTTTCCCACGAGGATTCAGATCATCCACCAGAATTTTTATACCTTCCTCTACTTCAATATAATACATCTACAAATACCTCGCCCTTAATACTTATTTATATTATATGTGTTACATTAGAGTAGATATGCCATAAATGTCATTTAAAACTTCCGCACAAATTTATGATATTGGCATGTGGAATATAATCCTGTATAATTTTTCTCGCAAGGTTATACCAGCTGTAACATTCATCAATTATTATTGAATCACTTGTAACTACACAGTATTTTTTGTATAGAAAGCAATCAACAGAATCCATGAGCCTCACTTCAACATTGATATTCCAATTTTCGGAATTCTCCAGTATGAATTTTCTTAATCGCCCTGAATTTGAGACACCTCTGTCCAATAAAAATATCACATGAGAGATATGCACATCATCAAGTTCTTTTCCTATTGTATTCATTGCATAACCTGTTTTGTCAATAATTCTATAAGTTCCCCTAAGTCCTGCCAGATCTCTCACAGCACCATCACTGCATAGTATAATGGGAGATCCTGAAAATGCTGTTTCCAATGTAATAATCAGGTTGAATCCATCTATATATATTAAATCGGTATTGGTCAAATCTGGAAATATACATTTTGCCCTTCTCGCTTCAATCTTTTTGCTTGAAGCTGTAGAGCGTATTAGTGCATTTCTCTGCCTGGCAGAAAACTGATAATGATTTCCAACCATCTCTATAATAGAGTGGCTGTTATAATTTCTGTCAAGAAGCCATTGTATCTCTTCCTGCGCCTTTTGCATTCTCAGCAGTGCTTCTTTTGAAAACCACCTGTCATCCTGTGGATCACAACCTCTTTTAACTGATTTCATTCTACTATTTCCCATATATCTTTCATATCCTTCACATACCCGTATTCAATAACATCTTCATCTATTGTTTCATTCTTTCTATTATAGTATGATACAGGTATTATTACTCCAAGAGACCCATGTTCATATATTTTACCACTTAAATACTCTTGTTTCATCTCATCAAAGTTTTGAACAAGTCTTATCCCCAGATTAGAATTGCTGTTATAAGTAGCTTTCCAAAATTCCTCTTTGGTCACATTTTTCTTTAATCTTACTTTTACTTCCCTGCAGCCCATAATAAACATTCCTCCAACTTTTTTTACTGATAATTATACATTATTATTATCAATACCGCATACATATTCTTTATATTTTTTGTAGTCGGATTCTTTACATTCTACAGATACAAGTACGCCATCACTCTTATATCTGGTGGACTTTACATTTGCATTTTCATTTAAGTATGACACCATGCTCCCTTTATCGTATGGAATCATCATGTTACAATTAACATATCCACCGAAAATCTTGCTGCGAATAACATTCAGCATATCCTCTATACCTATTCTCTTCTTTGCCGAAATATATATGCTGTTCTCTCCATTTTCAGGGACATCATCATTCAGCATATCCACCTTGTTATAACAATAGACAACCGGAATATCATCCGCCCCAAGTTCCTTCAAAGTTGTTTTCGTGACATCCATATGTTCAATATAATTGGGATTTGAATAATCGACAACATGAATCAGCATGTCGGCCTCGGATACTTCCTCCAACGTAGAGCGAAATGCTTTTACGAGGTAATGGGGCAATTTACTTATAAATCCCACTGTATCCGTAAGAAGGAATGATTTGTTGTCCGGCAGGTCAATTCTTCTAACAGAAGTCTCCAAAGTTGCAAACAGCATATCTTTTTCAAATACCTGCTTATCATACGAAAAATTGAACAAATCCAGCATGGCGTTCATAACGGTTGATTTCCCTGCATTCGTATATCCTACCAATGCGACCACCGGTATATCCTTTTTTTTACGTCTTTTCCGCTGATTCTGGCGTTGACTTACAAGAGTCTGCAGTTCCTTGTTCAAGCTACTTATTCTGCTCTCTATTTTTCTGTGGTCAAGTTCAAGTTTTGTCTCGCCAGCCCCCCTGTTTTTAAGTCCGGATCTTCCCCCCTGTCGGTCCATTGATTCGCCAGAACCTGCTAACCGAGGAAGCATATACTGTAGTTTAGCTATTTCCACCTGAAGCTGTGCCTCTCGTGTCCTTGCCCTCAGGGCAAAAATATCCAGGATTACGGAAGTTCGGTCTATTATCCTGCAGTCTAGAATATCCTCAAGATTTCGAATTTGTGAGGGTGTGAGTTCATCATTAAAAATAACAGTATCTACATTTTTTTCATCAATTAATTTCAACAATTCATCAATTTTACCCTTGCCAAGATAATGGGATGAGTTTATTTGATTCAACTTCTGGGTGATTCTGCCTGCTACTTCTATGCCGCATGCGTCTGCCAGGTTAGACAGTTCTTCCATGGAATTTTCAAAATTATCCTCTTCCTTAATATTTATACCTGCTATTATCGCCTTTTCTCTTTCTTCCATATATATCCCTCCATTTTATTGAAATAAAAAAACACAGGACTGCTGCCTGTGCCAATAATCGGAAAATATGTTCAGTCTTAAAAATACGCAGAAAATCAACATACTAAACTTCCATGAGCATATTTCTACAACTTTCTATTATAATATAACATCTATCATTATTAATAAGATTTTCTTAAAAATAGGCAGATCAATCCCGATTACTCTACACATAAGCAGAGCCTTTAACCACTATTAAATTAGTTAAATAAGGTAAATCGGAATCTAATACGCATTCTTAAGCAACCCTCCATTCATTTGAAAACAATTATATAATACCATACATATTCAATCTCTGCAACAGATCATCTTTCGCCCTCCTGGAATATATTTTAAGATTTGTAAATATACTATACTATAAAAATAGTTTATGTTGGAAGCTGATCTATATAATTATTTTGGGCACTTTTTATATAGTGAGCTAGTAGTGCAACCGGCCGACTTTTGAAGTCAGGTCGGCTGCTGTTTTTTTCAGCTTTATATGTAATTATGTGGGGTGGTTTCATGGTAAGTATAGTAATACCTACTTTTAATGAAGGAATAAATGTTGTAAAAATTGCAAATAGACTAAAACATGTAATTTATGGCATTTTAGATTACGAGGTTATATTTGTAGATGACAGTACAGATGACACAGTAACCTATATAGAAAAACTAATACATAAATATAAAAATATAAAATATTTACATAGAGAAAACCAGAGAGGACTTGCAACTGCAGTTGTTTCAGGGATAAATATGAGTCTTGGAAAACTTATCGTAGTCATGGATTCAGACATGCAGCATCCTCCAGAAATTATTCCGGGAATGGTAAAATACCTAAAAAATGGCTATGACATTGTAATTCCGAGCAGACACTTGTCAGGTGGAGATGAATATGGGCTTAATATTTTTAGAAAACTTATTTCTCACACTGCCTTATTTATAGGAAAATTCTTTTTAAAAGAACTCAGATGTATAACCGATCCCACAGGAGGATTTTTTGCCTTTAATAAAAATATACTTGATGGTATTTCTCTGGATCCTATTGGATGGAAAATACTTATAGAAATCCTTGTACGTGGAAATTACAAAAATATAAAAGAAATCCCGTACAAATTTGAAAAAAGACAGTATGGAAAATCAAAGATGTCTTTTAAAGAGCAATTCAACTATTTAAGACATATTTTTAGGCTGGTTCTCTCAAGCAGTGATGATAGGAGAATATTTGCTTTTTCACTTGTAGGATTTTCTGGTGTCATTGTAAATATGATAGTATATAATATTTTGATATACTTTGGTCTTTCCGTGACTATTTCGGGAACGCTGTCTGCACTGACTGCCATGATAGGAAATTTTACATTGAACAGAAACATTACATGGAAAGATAAAAAAAGTAAAAAAGTATTTTACGAGGCTTTTAAATTTATATCTGTATCTATAATTGGAATAATTATAGATGTTGCAGTACTGATATTTCTAAATTATAAATTTAAAGTAAACTACAATACTGCAAACTTATCTGGAATTTGTGCTTCTATACTATGGAATTACAATATAAACCGACTGTGGACATGGAGAAAATAATTCAAGGAGATTTTTAAAATTATGGTAAAAAGCTACAACAAAGTTATATTTCCAAAATTATCTTCAAAAGACTCGTTTAGAACATTTTTAATAATATTTATATTAGAGCTTGCAGGTGGTATTTATCTTGGATACTTTAAAGGCATACTTTTGAATGATGCCTTCAGCAGGACTGCAAATACATTTTACGTACTCTACATAAAACCTCTTAGGCTTGCATCTGTAGGATTTGTCTGGAACCCACTCCCGAGTATGCTCCAGCTTCCCTTTGTAGAACTTTCAAAAATCTGGAGGCCTATTGTATCCAGTGGAATATCTGGAAGCATAGTTACCGCTGCGTCTGCTGCATTTAATGCCGTTATGCTTTTCAAAGTATTTACTAGATTCGGGATAGGGAAAAAATATTCACTGCCTATAATACTGCTTTATGTACTGAACCCGTTTATATTCTTTTATGGAATGAATGGAATGAGCGAACAGATATTCTTTGTGTTTGCAATTTATTCAGTTATAAATATGACACTTTGGATGAGCGAAGGGAGTCCTGAATACATTGTAAAAATAGCATTTTCCCTTGCCTTCGCATTTTTTTGCAGGTATGAGGCAATTCCCTTTGCAGCTGGAATTGGCCTTGCTGTTCTCATAAATATATTTTTCAATAAAAATGAAAAGAAATTTATCCCAGCTAGTAAAAAACATGAACGGTACTATTATTCAGAGGGAACTGCAGTTGTCCTGTATGCACCTATAGCATACGGAATTCTCATATGGATATTTTTAAACTGGTCTATTACTGGAAATCCATTTTATTTTTTAAATTCAGTTTATTCAAATACAGTTCAAAGTCAGCTTTCAAAACCTATCGGTTCAACTTTAGGCATAATAAAATATGTGGCTATAAGGTCTCTGCCGTTTATTATACCTTTATTGGGTGTCATTATTGAAAGAATTGCCACGAAAAGATTTTTAAAAAGTGACTTTTTTATGCTTTTTGCAGTTGTTATATCCATGATAGTTTTCCATTTTATGATGCTTGTTAAAGGGAGTTCCTACGGGTGGCTGCGTTTTTTCTCTTATGCACTTCCTATAACAATTTCATTTATTCCATATGAAATGCATGAGGTTAAAAAATTTTTTAGACCTGCTGTCTTCTGGATCTTTATATTTTCACTTATAACTTCCTCTGTATTTGCAGCCAAAGCACTTTCAAGTCCCGTAATCGGAGTAGAAGAACATTATGTACTTGTAAGTAATGAATATGATGAAATTTCAGATTGTATAAACAACAATCTTTCTGATTATAAAGTTATAATGGATTCATTTTTAACTTCTGGAATAATATTGAATGTTAATAATGTCGGAAATCTTATTGTAAGCAGCAGTTTAAATTTTAATAAATATTTAAGAAATCCAGTTAAATACGGTATCCAATATATATTGGTTCCAGATCCTGATTCAAATTTAGGTTCTCTTGACTCTTTTAACAGGGTATATCCTAATTTGTACAAGCACGGTGAAGATTGGTGTATTTTATACAAGGAATTTGATGGATTTAAAATATTTAAAGTTACGGATTGAGGTGTGATTTTAATGGAAAACAATTTAAATAAAATTGGAAACAGACTACTTAAGATGGGATACATAACCAGGGATGAACTTGATATTGCACTTGAATATCAAAAAAAACAAGGAGGCCTAATTGGAGAAGTACTTGTAAAAAAAGGGTTTATAACAGAGAATGAACTTAAAAATTTTGTAAATAACAGTAGATATTCAAGACTTGGAGAAAAACTGCTGGAAAATAACATTATAACCCGGGAAAAGCTTGAAAAAGCTATAAGATACCAGGAGGAAAACGGCGGCAGAATAGGAGATATACTTGTCTATTTAAAATTTATCGGTAAATCCAGACTGGATAATTTTCTTAAAGTGGGAAATAAAAAAAAGAAAATCCCCATAGGTGAAAGGCTTGTTGAAAGCGGTAAAATAACGGAGGATCAGCTTGAAAACGCACTGGAACTTCAGAGGAAAAGCGGTGGAAGACTTGGGGAGATACTTGTATTTTTAAAATATATAACTCCGGAAGATCTGTATAGAGATCTTTCTACACAAAACAGTGTAGGAAGGATCGGGAGAAAACTCAACTTTAAAAATTCCTGGAGAGTTCCCTACGATGTTGCACTAAAATACAATGCCATAATAATAAATGAGAGAGAAAACTCTTATCTTCTTGCAGTAAAAGATATACTGCCAAAATCCGATATTGATAAAATTGAATCTTATTTGAATAAGCCAGTTGAACAAGTGCTTGCAACTATGATGGAAATAGATAATTTCTGGGAACATGTTTACGGTTATACACAAACTGAAAAAAGTGTTTTTGAACTTTATGACAATCAACCGGAAAACTCTGCTATAGTTACATTTTCGAGAAACCAGCAGATCATAATTTTAGTAGTACTACTTCTGCTTCTAGTTATGATAATTTCAAATTACCGAGGGGCATTTTTTCTGATAAATCTATTCTTCCAGCTGATTTATGCAGTTATGACACTCCTTAAACTTTTTATAGTGCTTAAAGGCTCAAACAGAGACGCACAACTTAGATTTACAGAAGAGGAGCTTGATGAAATAGACGAAAAGGAGCTCCCTGTATATACGATACTTATACCTGTGTATAAAGAAAAAGAAGTAATAGGAAAACTTATAAAAAATCTTCGAAAAATGGATTATCCACAATACAAACTCGATGTGTGCATACTACTTGAAAAGGATGACATAGAAACACTCGAGGTATTAAACAATATGGATCTTCCCCTTAATTACAGAATTATAATTGTACCTGACTGCAAACCTAAGACAAAACCTAAGGCCTGCAACTACGGTCTTATAAGGGCAAGAGGGGAATATCTTGTAATCTATGATGCAGAAGACAGGCCTGAGCCTGACCAGCTTAAAAAGGTATATCTCTCCTATAAAAAGCTTCCTAAAGATTTCGCCTGTATACAGGCAAAGCTCAATTATTTCAACAGCAGTCAGAATATACTTACCAAATGGTTTACTCAGGAATACAGCATGTGGTTTGAACTTCTCCTTGTTGGAATAATGCAGCTTAAAACTCCGATACCTCTAGGAGGTACGTCAAACCATTTTAAAGTAAATTTCTTAAGGGAAGTTGGAGCCTGGGACCCGTTTAATGTTACTGAAGATGCAGATCTTGGGGTACGTCTTTTCAAGAAAGGTTATAAAACTGCAGTAGTTGATTCCCGTACCTGGGAAGAAGCAAACTCAAAACTTGGAAACTGGATAAGACAGAGATCCAGATGGATAAAAGGTTATATGCAGACATGGCTCGTTCACATGAGGCACCCAGTCAGCCTTTATAAATCTCTTGGATTTAGGGGATTTGTAGGATATCAGGCAATGGTCCTCGGGACACCGCTTCTTCCTATTGTAAATCCATTTTTCTGGATTATGATGGCATGGTGGTATATGACAAGTGCTGTCTGGATAAGTTCCCTTTTTCCGGGAATATTTTATTATATTGCCTCTATACAATTTTTCTTTGGAAATTTTATGTTTACATATACAAATACGATTGGAATGTACTGGGTCATAAGAGACTGTGCCCTTAAGGAAAAACAGCCTTTCTCCTATGGACTTATAAAATATGCCCTTTTAACCCCACTGTACTGGTTTTTAATGAGTGTTGCTGCCTATAAGGCGTTATTCCAGCTTATAAAAAATCCTTTTTACTGGGAAAAGACAAGCCATGGCCTTGTTTCATCAAGAAAAGACACTACTCTTAACAATAAGCAGAAAGAAAAATTAAATGTTTAGGAGGTATTAAGAAGTGAAAAAAAAATTTATTTTTATAGTATTCGTTGCACTTGCTATAATAGTATTTGAAAAATCGGGTGCAGTGTTAGCCTCAGGTAAAATTTACGATATAAATCTTTTTAACCAAAATCAAAATTTTAATATGCCTAGAAATACTTCTTCCTATTATTTTTATATTCCAAAAAGTGCTTCACTTGATGATAATTGTTACGTAAACATACATTATTCTATCTCGAATACTTTAATTGGCAACCATTCCAGCATGACTTTAAGTGTTAACGGAGCACCTGTAAGCACTAAGTGGCTTATGAAAATAGACAAATCTACAAGTTGGAAGGTTGCCATACCTTTGGCAAGGCTCAATGTAGGCAGTATTAACGAAATAAAAATTGAAACTAACCACAGATCTATACTTGGAGATTGTGCCGATATAGACAACCCTGCAAACTGGGTTATAATATACAAAGACTCAAAAGTACATTTATCTGATAAAAATTATCATTTTCCTGACTTGTCTAATTTTTACAGCTGCTACTTTGACGAATATGGCAATAATAAACTACTTTCTGCTGAGTTTGTATTGCCGGATGTAAATAATACAGATTTAGTTTCAAATGTACTTAAAATAAGTTCTTCCATCGGTGGACTTTATCCTGATAGAAACACTTTAAATTATAGTACAGTGCAGGGAAATATAAATACTAAACTTAATTCAAATTCTATTTTTATTGCACTTTATAGTAGTTTCAATAAAAGCCTAGAAAAATTAAAACCAAATCAGGGATTCTTGTCAATTTACGGTACTTCAGCAAACCAGCCCTACTACAGAACTATTATAAGTGGTAAAGATAATTCTGGAATTGACAAAGCTTCTGATTTCATTTCAAATGACAAAATTATAAAACAAATAAAACAGAATAATCTTGTTGTAAATTCTAATTTAAAGCAAAAATACAACAAATTCTCCCAGAATAAAAAGGGACTTTACAAATTTTCAGACTTCGGTTATTCAGACGTAAATCTTGCAGGCGCTTTTCACCAGAAAACAAGTTTTATATTTTCACAGATTGGTGGAATTAAAGCCCTGCCTGGGTCCTACATAAATTTGAAATTTAAGCACTCAAAAATACTAATTCCGGACAAGTCACTATTGACTGTATATATAGATGGCAAACTTGCAGGAAATTCCAAACTTTCGGACTCAAATTCAGATAATGGCAGCCTTAAGCTCAGAATACCCGACAGTGCTTTGAAAAATTCTATTATAAAAGTCGACATTGACGTCTACAATTACATAGGAAAAGTTGATTGCTCAAAAGATTATTCTGACAGTGCCTGGACTTATATAAATTCGGATTCACAGGTATGTTTTATACCCGGGAAATATGGTATACAACCCTCTCTTGAAAATTTTCCCTATGTAAGTAAGTATGGCGGTCAAAAACCGGATGGAATTCTCATGTCATTTGACAAAAACATAGATTCAGATAAACTAAACACAGCTGTTTTAATTGCAGGCAGGATAGGTCAAAATCTTGGGAAAGTCATGGATTTCAGTGTAACAAAGGAGACTACTAATCTCCCGGATGACTACAAAAATAGAGATATGATTTTTATAGGACGTTTTAAGGATATAAATTTTCCAGATAAGCTTAAAAAAATTCTTCCAATATATCCTGATGCAAGCGGAAATTCAAAGGTAAAGAATGAAATAAATGAAGTCCCTGAGACACTTAAGAACAAAACCGTAGTTCAGGTAGTCAGGTCTCCCTGGAATTTTTATAAAAGTGTTTATGTAGTAATGTATGACAACAAGTCAAATCTCAAGGCATTCAATACACTTTTAAAAGACAGAGGCAAACTTGACAACATAGGCGGACAAGTATCTGTAATTGACAACAAACTAGGTTTTGTCAATAGCTCTGTACCGGAGGAAAAAACTGCAGAAGTCCCTCTTACGTTCGCCTCTGCTGTAGAATATGCTGAGAGCAAAACAGGATTTCCATGGTGGACACTTTTAGCTGCAGTGGTGCTTATAATTTTGTGTATAGTAATGGTTATAAGATTGAGAAAAAAGAGTAACGAGTTTGAAGATGCCGCCAAGAAAGTGAAAGAAGCACATGAGCTTTCTGAAAAAGAAATTACCGACGATAAAAATTAAAATATAATATTTTTCTCCTTTAAATTTTATAAAAATACTACCATGAGATTTACTTAAATATGGCTTTTTTTGCAAGTTTATCTGCCAGATCATTGTATTTATCGCCCGAATGTCCCTTGACTTTTACAAACTCTATCTTTATCTTTTGACTTATACTGTCATAAAAGTCTTTATAAGCCCTGGTTCCCTCTTTTTTTGTCTTCCATTCACCTGTGCACCATTTGGCTATTCCTTCATAGTCATGATAGATAACCAACTTATTTATTTTATTTTCCAGTGCAAATTCCATTGCCCTTTCAGAACCCTTCAACTCCCCTGCAACATTGTGCATTTCCGCCAATTTACTGTCGTTAAATTTATCTGAAAAATGATATTCACTGTCTTTCCAGAATACAACAGCTCCATAGGAAAATTCTTTTGTTTCACTGTTGAAACTTCCATCTACATAGGCGACAGCTTCAGTTTCAGTACATGTATTTTCAACTCTATTTTGACAATCCCGATATGTCCTCCCGTTTAAATAGGATTCCGCTTCCTTTTTGTCGGTAAAGCTTTTATATTCGGCACCAGAATACCCTTTAACATATTTTCTGCATTCATCCCACGTTGTACAAATTCCCGTCTTTCTTCCCTTCCGTACTGCATAAAATTTATTTCCCATGACTTTTTCTCCTAATTCACCTATAAGTTTTAAAATCTGAATACAATAATTATACCATAGAATCTTAAAACTGCTTTTAATGCTATAATATTAATAAAAACAACAATTATGGGGAGGATTAATAATGATTTCTTCTAAAAGAACAGGAAAACTTACTTCAGCTATATTTTCACAGTTGAATCTCAAAAAACAGGAGCTACAATCCCAGGGAAAAGAAATAATCGATTTCAGCATAGGTACTCCTGATATACCACCTGCACCCAATATAATAGAAGCCCTGGCAGAAGAAGCCAAAAAGCCAGAGAATTACGTATATGCTGTAAATGATACGGATGAACTAATAAATTCGGTTAAAAAGTGGTATATGAGAAGATATGGTGTTAATCTTGAAAAAGATGAGATAACATCACTTCTTGGTTCCCAGAGTGGTTTCGCACAGCTGTCTCTTTCACTCATAGATGAAGGCGATATTGTACTTACACCAGATCCAGGATACCCCATATTCAGTGTTGGACCTTATCTCGCAGGTGCAAAAATAGTTAAAATGCCGTTACTGAAAGAAAATAAATACCTTGTAGACTTCGATAAAATAGATAGTGAAACAGCTAAGAAGGCCAAACTTATGGTCATATCCTATCCGAATAATCCAACTGCTGCTTCCGCGCCCCGTTCTTTCTACATAAGGTTAGTTGAGTTTGCAAAAAAATACAATATACTTGTACTTCATGACAATGCATATAGTGAACTCGTATTTGACGGTTCAGAGGGTATCAGTTTTTTATCAATACCAGGTGCAAAAGATATAGGAGTTGAATTCAATTCCCTGTCAAAAACCTACAGTATACCCGGCTGCAGAATAGCTTTTGCCCTTGGAAATCGGGAAGTAATAAAACAGCTAAAAGTACTTAAGTCACATATTGATTACGGCATGTTTCTCCCTTTTCAAAAAGCGGCTGTCGAAGCACTTGAAGGTTCACAGGATTATGTGAAATTTGTGAAGGATACCTATATGAAGAGAAGAAATTTGTTGATAAATGGACTGTGTGAGATTGGCTGGCATATTGACAGCACAGGTGGAAGCATGTTTGTATGGGCTCCTGTTCCCGGCAGGTACACATCATCCATGGAATTTACTTTCGCCCTTATGGAAAGAACAGGTGTAATAGTAGTTCCCGGCATCAGCTTTGGAGAACATGGTGAAGGATTTGTTCGTTTTGCTCTTGTTCAGAACGAAAATAAAATAAGACAAGCTATAGAAAACATAAAATCAAGCAGAATTGCAGATGAGTAAAAAACAGGCTCATGATTTTTACACATGAGCCGTCATATAATTACTTACACTTTCTAGAATTATTTTATTGACTGTATAATACTCTCTGAAAGATCTTCCACTGAACTTATGTCATTTTCCTTCATACTGGATTTCAATGACACACCTTTATCCAGGATGTTCATATCTTTCATTCCACCAAGAAGTTCCCTAATCAATTTACCTGACTGAGGAGCCCATGATCCATTTTCTATAATAGCAAAAGTACGTTTTTGAAGGTTCAATGCCTTCATATCCATAATATAGTTGAGCATTGGTGGATAAATGTTCATATTATATGTTACAGATGCAAGTACTATATGGCTGTATTTGAATGTTTCGGAGATCAAATAGGATACATGTGTTTTTGAAACATCATACATAACTAGATTGTGTATTCCTTTCTCCACCAGCCTTGCCGCCAGATTGGACGCCGCAGCCTCTGTACTTCCATACATTGACCCATAAACTATCATTACACCTTTTTCCTCAGGTTCATAACTGCTCCACTTGTCATACTTTTCAATAAAATATCCCAGGTTATTACGCCATACCGGTCCATGCAGTGGACAAATAGTCTTGATATCCAGTTTACTGGCTTTCTTGAGAAGTGTCTGAACTTGAGGTCCATATTTGCCTACAATATTTGTATAATACCTTCTGGCATCTTCCAGCCAGTCTCTGTCAAAGTCCATCTCATCATTAAACAGTTTGCCGTCCAATGCACCAAAGGTACCAAATGCATCGGCAGAAAACAATACACCACTGGTAGTATCATATGTAACCATAACTTCCGGCCAATGCACCATGGGAGCAGTTACAAATGCAACTTTATGTTTTCCAAAAGACTGCGTATCACCTTCTTTGACTTCAATTACCTTATCATCTACCTTGAAGCCGAACTGCTTCATAATTGTAGATGCTTTTTGTGTGCATATGATTTTTACCTCAGGATAACGAAGAAGAATCTCATTAATGCTGTCTGCATGGTCTGGTTCTACATGGTTGATTACCATATAGTCCAAAGTCCTGCCATGAAGAACTGCTTCCACATTTTCAAGGAATTGGCGACAAACTGCCCAGTCTGCTGTATCAAAAAGTACAGTCTTTTCATCTAAAAGTACATAAGAATTATAGGAAACTCCCCTTGGAATCGGGTGAATATTTTCAAATAGGGCAAGCCTATGATCATTACCTCCAACCCAATAAAGATCTTCTTCTACTTTTCTAACACAATACATATGTTCAATCCTCCTTAAATTATATTTGTTACACAAGAGCAAATCCATTAGGACTTGCCTAAATCTGCTAAAATACATATTTATATTATACATAATTTTTGCGATAAATTACACCCAGCCTCTTTTCCCGCCATACTTCTTTTATTTCTGGAACAAGATCGCAGTCTGAAAAATATTATATTATATATTAAGTCAATAACTCAGACAAAAAACATGGAGGTAAATAAAAAATGGTTAATATAAATGATATTATAGCAATAGGCGGCATTCTAGTAGGCGTAATTGGTGCAATTTTTGGACTGGTACCTTATCTGAAAAATAAGAAAATCAATACGGAAGAAATACTCAATACCACAGGTGATGTACTTCAGGCGGCAGAACCACTTATCCAGGCGGCAAAGGCCATTCCAGCTTTAAAATCCGCAGCAACACTTGTAGACTGGATTGAAAAAAAGGCAGCAGCAGGGGTAAAAGCAGCTGAACAACTCTATCACGCAGGAAGTTTAACTAACAATGAAGAGAAATTCAAAGCCGCACAGCAAACCGTATATGATGCACTTAAAGAAATAGGCATAGCCCCAACGGATAATCAAAAAAAGCTAATTGATGATTTTATCCAGGAAGCAGTCAATGACCTTGGACATTCTACTCCTGCAGAAGCAGAAAAGAATGCACAGGTTGCAAAAATACAGCAGGAGCTTGCAGCAGCTCAGGCGGAAAATACACAGTTGAAGCAAGCTATTTACAGCATACAAGGTTATGCTGGCAAAACAGTTCAGTAAAAACAATATATTGCAAATACCCGGCTACTATAAAAATGCCGTATTATTCAAGGGAATAATACGGCGTTTTTATACCACATTACTTGTTGTCAAATTATATTTGCCAGATACTTGCCTGCTATAACTCCAAAAAGGCTTAAAAACAAATTTAGAGAAATATTCAGAATTCCCAGTAGATATTTGCTCCCACTGAGAAAAGCTATAGTTTCATAACTAAAAGTAGAAAATGTGGTAAGTCCTCCCATCATCCCAGTTGTAAGAAACAATCTTAAATTTGGAGAAATCAAATCAGTTGTTATGCTTAACTGCATTATAAAACCTATTAAAATTCCTCCAACTACATTCACAATTAATGTTCCATATGGTAGTGGTCCTCCAAATAATTTAGGTGAATTTATCGATATAACATATCTTAGACATGAACCAATAAGTCCACCAATTCCAACATACAGTAATCTCTGCACTTTCATTCCCCCCTAAAATAGTAATTTTTATTTTAATACAGGAGTCATCAGCATACTGCAGTTAAAGGTGAACCCCATCACCTAAAATAGCTTGGAAGCCAAGCTATAATGAATTTATTATACACTATACTATTTAATTTTCAAAGAAAAATTTATGACATTATCTTATCAATAGTACAATAATTTTAAAAAATTCCTTAGACAGAAAACTATCTAAGGAATAAAATATTCACTGATTAAAGAACTGTTATATTTTCTGCTTGTGGTCCCTTTTGTCCCTTACCTTCATCATAAGAAACTTTTTGACCTTCATCAAGTGTCTTATAACCATCTGAATTTATTTGTGAAAAATGTGCAAAAATATCTTCTCCATTTTCTCCTGTAATAAATCCAAATCCTTTTTCTCCATTAAACCATTTAACTGTACCTGTCATTATAATAAGTACCTCCTAAAATTTTATTTCTTAAACTATTTGTAACAAACCTATCAAATAAAATTTCATAACATACATATTATAAGCATAAGTACCCATTGAAACATATTTTCATTTAAATTAATCACCAATCATTTAAGCTATGAATTTATGTTAACACATATTAACGTATAAAGCAAACTTATTTTATCTGAGAAGGATATATTTAGTTAAAATATACAACTCTAACCAATTGTCTGGCTGCCATTACAGATTCATGTAAGTTTAATTATTCCAGAAAATAAATGAGTTTCTTTTTAACTAAATTAATACTACTATTACCATTAATTTAATAATGATATAACTCTTAAATACTGTTAGAATATATACAAGCCTAAATTCCCCAAAATATAATTAAGGAGCTGATAAGCATAAGTTATTAGTTGTACTTTAAAACTCATTTCAATGACATTAATATAAAAATGAGCTAAAAACAAAATAACAAAATTTAGGAGGATTTAAAATGTTAAAAATAAAACATAAATTACTTTCATCTATGATAATCGCAGCACCGTTATTCTTAAATACAGGTATAGCTGCAACAGTTCATGCAAGCACTATAAACAATAAAACTTGTGCAGCTTATAATACAGCCTGTAAATCAATAAAATCAAATAATTGTGTAACTACTAATGGCGCAAATTACAATTGCTCAAAACTTATCCAATCTCTTTGCAATGGATCAGTATATAATTGTAAAAAATAATTAAAATTCATGTAAAATTAACTCCAGCTTGAAATTAAGCTGGAGTTATATATTTTATACATCATTTGTTTTGTATGTAAAAAGAGTCCTTGTACCAGGGTTATTTTTACATACAAATTAATCTGTGCTCTTATGTTTTTCTTTCCCCTGTTGTTTCAAATACCATCTTGATGTATTAATTTTCTGATTCGGATTACCAGCAAATTGCTCAAAACTTTTTATCACCTTATCCTCTTCTTGAAGTTCACATAAAGCATCATAAATTAGGGAAGCGTCATCTATTTTTAAAAGGAATTTTAAAGTAGCCATTTGGCATTCGCTCAACCCACTTATATAATTATGTTTTTCTAATATGTCTAATATTTCTTGCTTTAAATCTTCTTTATCCATATACATTATTTCCTCCTCAATCTTTATATCTATTAAACTTCTATAAATAATAACAATATCCTGCTAAAATAAAAATTTGGCAACAAGTACCAGTCTTTTTGATACTCTAACCTGCTTAATAAGCTTTAATTTTCAATTGCTTGCGTGCAAATATTATATGGATAAAAAAAAGTAAGCATCCGAAGCGCTATCATAAAATGCTTACTATACATATAGGGATTATTGCGGCAAACTTTTACTATTTGCAATTTTATTTTATCTTTATTCTGTTAAAATCATATTAATACTTAGTTAAATAGAATACATCCAATAAAACTATTCAATTATTTTTTTGCATGTGTACGGTATAGAAATTATAAGCAAAATAACAGATATTTTTGCTGGTGTGCTGCTATTAACTTCACCCAGTGCAATGAAAAATGTAGTTATCAATAAAGATATTATTCCGACACACACAAGAACCATGCCAGCAAATTTATTAGCTTCATTCCATGTATTAATATTTTTCATTGCAAATGGTGTTCTATAACCTAAAGAATGATTTATATGCTTAGGCGGATATACCTTACATACACCTCCGACAATAATCATAATTATTCCACTTAAATAATTTAAATATAACATTAATACATCTCCTAATTTATAAAATTCATCTTTATACTTTAATTTTACCATATTTTCCCTTGAAGTAAAAATAAAAGAGCTCCGGATCTCTCCAAAGCTCTTAATTTATTTTAAATTAAAACTACTTTCCAGTCCACATATCTGTAACATAATTATTAGGGTCAGTGAAATATTCATAAGGAAGGTAAAAATATCCTTTGTCTCCCCAATCTTCTCCCCAAGAATTACGCATAATAACTTGATTTTTATTATCATTATATCCAACTGCTAATATCGCATGTCCACCTAACAATTGTTCTTTAGATATATCTGGTATTGGAACTATTCCAGTATTTGCAACATCATCTGATTCAAAGCTTGAATATACTTTTATCCCTGTTACTACTGGTAATTTTTCAGCTAGAGCTATTTTTAAGGTATCTAAATTTTTTACTCGTTTATATTCTTCAATTGTATATGATACACCATTTAATACAGCCCTTGGGGTTGGCTCATCTGTGAATTTGCTAGTACCATAAGGATAGTCGGTTTCAAAAGATGCTCCAAGTTGTTTAAGAACTTTCATCCCATCTCTAATATAAGCCCCGCTATCTTCATTTACAGTATCTTCTATAAACCTTTCCCACCAATATAAATATAAACGGCTTAGTTGTTTATATGGTTCATTTGATATATTTTCGAGATACTCTCGCAGTCCTGAAACAATGGCATTAGCCGTACAACTTCCCAGCTCTCCTTGATCTACTATTGGCGACATATATTTTCTGAGATCTACTGTTTTGGGAAGACTTGAAATTTGTTTTATAGTAGAAGCATAATAAATTTTGTCCCTCATATCTTGCTTATCAGGTTTTAATTTATAACTTCTTTTTACCATTTTATACTCCTCTGTTTTTATATTAATGAACTAATAATGTTCATCAATTTACATAATATGAAACAACCTGGATCTTTGGCACCATCATTCTAACATTAAAACTAGGAATAGTGAGCCATATTTAATTTTTATTTTGCATAACTAAAGTTTATACTAAAAGTATAAGGAAAATGTTGTTAATAATTTTAAAGGTCAGATTATATATTCTGTACAAGATTTTAAATCCAAGTCGACTTTTTATGGAGTTAAATCTATAAATGATATAAAGGAACACATTACTCCGCTACTCTTCGTAATGCGGGCTTTCAGCTAAGTTCAGATGCCACTAGCTTCACAACACACTCCACAGGTGCAGTTTGACAAAACATATCAACAGTCTGAACTTCCACTGTCCTGTATCCAAGTTCCTCCATAATCCCAAGATCTCTTGCAAGCGTTCCAGGATCGCAGGAAACATATACTATTTTCCCGGGACACATCTTTGCAATTGAAGCGAGAAGAGTTCTGTCACATCCCTTTCTTGGTGGATCAACTACAACTACATCCGCCTTTATACCACTGTCTACCAGATCAGGTATAACTGCTTCTGATTTTCCAACTATGAATTCCACATTGTCCACTTTATTGTCCAATGCATTCTTTTTTGCATTCTCTATGGCCTGCTCAACCACCTCTACTCCATAAACCTTTTTTGCCCTGCAGGATAAGAACAGTGATATGGTTCCCGTTCCACAGTATGCATCGAATACAGTTTCATTTCCTTTTAGTTCTGCATATTCCAGCACTTTATTGTAGAGAGCCTCCGTCTGGACAGGATTTACCTGAAAAAAAGCAAGCGGTGATATACTGAACCTGAAATTTCCGATATAGTCATTTATAGTATCACTGCCCCAAAGAGTTATATTTTCCTTACCCAATACCACATTAGTTTTGGAACTATTTATATTTTGAATTATGCTCTTCAATCCATTTATATTCTGACACATCGACTTTATCAATTCATCTTTATGTAGTATATCTGCAGATGAAGTTACAATTATAATCATCACTTCACCAGTTGAAAAAGCCTTTCTAATGACTATATGCCTTATACCTTCTTTTTTAGCCGATTCATCATAACATGATACGTTATATGACGCTAACCATTGCCTAAAAAGTTCAGCTACTTTGTCTGCAGTCTCATTTTGTATATAGCAGCAGTCCATATTTATAATATCATGAGTTCTTCTGACATAGAATCCGATATTTATTTCTCCTCTACTTCTTTCTACAGGCAGTTGCACCTTATTCCTATATCTGTATGGTACCTTCATGCCTATGGTGTCATGTATTTTTACATCCGTCAGATCAAGTTTTCCTATTCTCTCAAGAGAATCTTCAACTCTCTTTTTCTTGAATTTCAACTGTCCTTCATAAGAAATATGCTGGAGCTGGCATCCCCCGCATCTTTTATATATGCTGCAGACAGGCTCCCTCCTGTATTTAGATGACTCAATTATTTCAAGTACCTTTCCAAAAGCAAAATTACTCTTCACCTTCACTACTTTTATTCTTACCTTTTCACCGGTCAAAGCACCCTCTACAAATATGGTAAATCCATTTATTCTGCCTACTCCACTCCCATCGTATCCCATATTATCTATATTTATAATATATTCCTTATTCTTTTCCACCAAATTTTTCAATAGTTAACACCTACCCAATCTATAAATTATCCAAAAAAATAGCACCTATTGTGAAGGTGCAGAAATATAGAATCAGTTGCCTTTTTTTCTTATTAAATAATTCTATCCATATATTATTTAATTATACATTAATTTCATATAATATTTCAAGGAACATTTGTTAAATTTAAGTTAACAAAATAAACAAGAGACAATTTTAACGTCAATTAAAATCATCTCTTAATAAGTTCAAGACTACATAATATTCGTTCTGCCGTTATAGACAATCCCTCTTGTGGCATCCATGGTTATAAATGCACCGGTTTTTAGTACGCCAGTAGCACCACCTGCCCTGCATATAATAGGAATTTCATTGGTTATACATTCAATTGCCATATGTGAGGTAAGTCCTCCATCTTCAGCTATGACTCCTGCAACTCTGTCAAGCACAGATATATAATCCTTGCTTAAATTTTTAACTACCAGTATGTCATCCTTCTCCACAACTTCTTCTGCCTGTTTTGGACTATTGACTATTCTTACAGTTCCATATCCAGGTCTGCTTCCAGCGCCTGTACCTCTAACCAATATATCACCTACTACATGAACTTTCAGCATATTTGTAGTACCTGAATAGCTTACAGGTATGCCGGCAGCTATTACTACCAGATCACCTTTTTTTACATAGCCTGTATTCAAGGATATCTGTACGGAACTTTCTATCAACTCATCTGTAGAGTCAAATTTCTTTGAAAGTATGGGAAATACTCCCCAATTTAAAGCCAGACTTCTTGCAACACCTTCATTTGGAGTTACCGCAATAACCGGGCAAGATGATCTGTATTTAGAAACCATTCTAGCAGTATGACCGCTTTGGGTAGCAGTAATTATGGCAGTTGCCTTTAACTCGGAAGCAGTTGCACATGCTGCATAACTGATAGCATTTGCAACATTTTGTATATGAGCTTCTTTCTTTTTTTCAAGTAATTCTTCATAATTGATTTTTTCCTCTGCAGACTGTGCTATTCTTGCCATGGTCTGAGCTGCTTCTACAGGGTACTTTCCATTTGCAGACTCTCCACTGAGCATTATTGCATCCGTTCCATCAAATATAGCATTTGCTATATCAGATGCTTCTGCTCTTGTTGGTCTTGGATTTCTTATCATTGAATCAAGCATCTGTGTAGCTGTTATAACAGGTTTGCCTGCCTTGTTGCATTTTGCAATTATAGTTTTCTGAATCAGTGGAACTTTTTCTATTGGGATTTCAACTCCCATATCTCCTCTTGCCACCATTATTCCATCAGAAAATTTTATTATTTCATCTATATTGTCTACACCTTCCTGGCTCTCCACTTTGGAAAATATCTGTATGTCCTTTCCACCGTTGGATTCAAGAATCTTTCTTATAGTCAAAACATCTGAAGCCTTTCTTATAAAAGATGCCGATATAATATCCACTCCAACTTCGCATCCAAATTTCAAGTCTTCTTCATCTTTTTTAGTAGTAGCTGGAAGATTGATAGCAACACCCGGTACATTAACTCCTTTATGATTGCTGACTACACCGCTGTTCTTGACTATGCAGTTAATTTTGTTTCCATCTACACTTTCTACTTCCATACCTACTAATCCATCATCTATAAGTATGCTGTCACCTTTTTTTACATCTTTACAAAGCCCATCATAGGTTATATAACATTTTGTATTGTCACCTACAATTTCTTCGCCGCAATATACTGTGAATTTCTGTCCTTCTTCTAATTCAATCTTATCCTTATTAAAATCTCCGGTTCTTATTTCAGGTCCTTTTGTATCCAATATAATTGCTATAGACTTATTATACTTTTTTCTAAGCTTTTTTATCATATTTATTCTTTCTCTGTGTTCCTCATGGTTTCCATGAGAAAAGTTATGTCTTGAAGCACTCATACCAGCTTCAATAAGTTTTGACACTACTTCTTCCGTATCGCTAGCAGGTCCTATTGTAAAAATCATCTTAGTCTTTTGCATAATTACTCTCCTTAAACAATAATTTTTATTAATATCAGAAAACTATTATGATAATGCATTGGCTATTTCAAACAATTTGTCATCAAATTGTTTGGTTTGTTCTAAAGCTTCATCAATATCAAAATCTACTATTTTTCCTCCTCTAATTCCCACAACTCTTGATGACTTGCCTTCTTCCAACAGTTCTACAGCTCTAAAAGCAAACCTTGAAGCTAAAATTCTATCCTGACATGTCGGGCTTCCACCTCTTTGAATATGTCCAAGCTTTGTAGCCCTTGTCTCTATTCCTGTTATTTCTTCAACATGCTTTGCAAGTTCTTCTGCCCCGCCAATTCCTTCTGCAAGTACTATTAAATTATGCATCTTACCATTCATTTTCCCTTCAAGTATGGTTCTGCAAAGTTTATCCTGCTCATATCCTTTTTCAGGAATAATTATATTTTCAGCTCCTCCTGCCAGTCCACAATAAAGGGCAATATCTCCACAGTTTCTTCCCATGACTTCAACTATACTTACCCTTTCATGTGATGTGGAAGTATCTCTTAACTTATTTATGGCATCAAGTACAGTATTTGTAGCAGTATCAAAACCTATACTATAATCCGTATAAGCCAGATCATTATCTATAGTTCCAGGTATTCCTATAGTATCTATGCCGAGTTTTGATAACAGCTGGGCTCCTCTAAAAGAACCATCTCCTCCAATTACAACCAATCCATCTATACCAAAAGTTTTAAGTATATTGGCTCCTCTTTTTCTTCCTTCTTCCGTTTTAAATTCTTCACAGCGTGCAGTTCTTAAAATTGTTCCGCCTCTTTGAATTATATCTGCCACACTCTTCCTGTCCATTGGTATTATTTCACCGCTTATCAGTCCGCTATATCCTCTAAGTATACCCATCACATTAAATTTTTTATCTAATCCTGCTCTTACAACTGCCCTTATAGCGGCATTCATACCAGGAGCATCTCCACCACTTGTTAATACAGCTATTGTTCTCATACATTTATACCTCCCATGACCACAGGGACATTTTTGTCCCACACGTATTATAATAATCACGCTCATTTTCAATCATCTTATAAAATTTATTATAACATAAATTATACTACATTATAAGGCTATTTTACTTTCTCTACTTAAAATTTTAACCATTAGTTTTTTAAATTATTCAGATCAGTTTTACATTTTTTTCTCCAAAAATATTTCTTATATCGTCAATAACATTCTCCTCATCCTTGATCCACAATTCACTGCTCAATCTGAATTTCTTTCTTCCATGTTTTATACATATATATACAGGAATATTCCCCTTATATCCTTCTATAATGGATTTAAATTTCAAAGTGGCATCTTTCAATTCTACCTCATTCTCTATCAAAATATATAATTTTTCAGTGTCAATTCTTACAAGCGGCTCCAAAGTCTCACATAAAACCTTTGGCTCTTCTTCTTCTCTGACACTTACCCTGCCCTTTACGATGAGCATGGAGTCCTCATAAATGAAGTTCTTGAACTTCTGAAAAGTCTTCGGAAATATTATTATATCTATGGAAGCATACAAATCCTCCAGCCTGGCAAACGCCATCATGTCATTATTCTTTGTTATTTTTTTGGAAACTTCAACCAATATTCCTCCAATTATAACTTTGTCTCCATCCTTGACTTTGGCTTCCGAAAGCATTCCCTCCTCAAGTGTCTTATCCATGAGTATATCCGAAACCTTTACACTTGTTTGAAGTTTCAGCGTCTTTTCATATTCATCAAGCGGATGCCCTGACAGGTAAAGTCCCGTCATTTCCTTTTCCATTGCAAGTTTATCCTTCTTTTTGAATTCCTTTATATTCGGGTAGTGTATCCTGATACTTCTGTCATCTATGGTTGAAAAAAGGCTCACCTGTCCGTCTATATTCCTTTTTTTCGAATTACTTGCACTGTCCAGCAGTTTTTCATATACTTCTATAAGCTGGGACCTGTATACACCGAAACAGTCAAAAGCCCCCGATTTGATCAAGCTCTCTATGACCCTCTTGTTTACAGACGTTATTTCTATATTGTTGTAAAAATCCATAAGGTCCTTAAATTTTTCGTGTTTTTTTCGTGATTTCACTATACTGTCTATTGCATTTTCTCCTACATTTTTAAGTGCAGAGAGCCCAAATCTTATACTATTGTTCTCAACTGTGAATTTTGCATAGCTTTCATTTATGTCAGGCGGAAGCGTATCTATATTTATATCCTTGGCAAATCTTATGTAGTAGGCAACTTTTTCACTGTCACCCTTTACACTGTTGAGCATGGCTGCCGTAAATTCTACCGGATAATAATACATCAAATAGGCCGTCTGAAATGCAACCACTGCATATGCGGCGGCATGTGACTTGTTAAAAGCATAGGATGCAAAATCTATCATGGAATCAAATATTTGATTTGCAATCTTATCTGATATCCCGTTCCTTATACATCCCGGAACAAGAACTTTACCCGCTTCATCTACTATTCCATATACAAAATTGTGCCTTTCTTCTTCCATTACATGGTGCTTTTTCTTGGACATGGCACGTCTCACAAGATCACTTCTGCCCATGGAATATCCTGCAAGATCCCTTACTATCTGCATTACCTGTTCCTGGTATACCATACATCCATAGGTTACCGAAAGAATGTGTTCAAGCTCTGGAGTTATGTATTCTATATCATCAGGGTTATTCTTATTTCTTATATACTTTGGTATTTCTGACATGGGACCCGGTCTATACAAGCTTATTCCTGCTATTATATCCTCCAGGGAATCAGGCTTCAATTCCTTCATGAATACGGTCATTCCGGGAGATTCAAGCTGAAATACTCCTACCGTCTTTCCCTCTCCTATCATGTTGTAAACAGCTTTGTCATCATAATTTATATTATCCAGATCTATCTCTACATTTCTATTCTGCCTTATCATTGCAACTGCATCTCTAAGTACGGTCAGGGTACGAAGCCCCAGAAAATCCATTTTTAGAAGCCCCAGTTCCTCCAATGTACCCATTGTAAACTGTGTTACTACATTATCATCATTTTTTTGGAGGGGTACATAATTTACAAGAGGCTGAGATGCTATTACCACTCCTGCAGCATGGGTGGAAGTATGCCTCGGAAGACCTTCAAGGGATCTTGCCACATCTATAAGTTCTCTTGTTCTGGGTTCACCATCATAGGCTTCCTTGAATTCAGGGTTTATATCCAGTGCCTTGTCTATAGTTATATTCAATATGGCTGGTATCATCTTTGCTATCCTGTCTACTTCACCATAAGGATAGTTCATAGCTCTTCCCACATCTCTTATACATGCTCTTGCCGCCATAGTTCCAAAAGTTATAATCTGTGAAACGTTGTTTTTCCCATACTTTTCTACTACATAATCTATTACCTCACCACGCCTTTCATAACAGAAATCACTGTCAATATCAGGCATGGATACTCTTTCGGGATTCAAAAAGCGCTCAAATATGAGGTTATACTTTATTGGATCTATCTTAGTTATTCCCAGTGTATATGCAACTATTGAACCTGCACCACTTCCCCTTCCAGGTCCCGTCATTATTCCATTTTGTCTTGCAAATCTTATAAAATCCCAGACTATGAGAAAATAGTCCACATATCCCATTTGTTTTATTACTCCAAGCTCGTATTCAAGCCTGTTTATTAAATCATCAGTTATGCTGGCATATCGTTTTTTTAATCCATCGTAGCATAAATTTCTCATATATTCATAGGGAACTACATTTTCCGGCAGTTCGAACTTAGGTAATTTTGATTTATGAAACTCATAGTCAAAATTGCATTCTTCAGCTATCTTCACCGTATTTTCCAATGCTTCCGGGACATCAGAAAACATCTCATACATCTCCTCCGGTGATTTTAAATAGAACTGATCCGAAGGATATCTCATCCTGTTTTCGTCATCTACAGTTTTCCCCGTCTGTATACACAACAATATATCATGAGCTCTGTAATCTTCCCTGTTTATATAATGAACATCATTTGTTGCAACCAATGGTATTCCCAGTTCTGCTGACATTTTCTTCAAAAGTTTATTTATCTTAAGCTGGTCCTCTATTCCATGATACTGAAGCTCAAGATAAAATCCGTCTTTAAAAGCATCTCTATAAAATTCTGCAGCTTTTTCAGCTCCCTTTAAATTTCCTTTGAGTATATTCGACTGGACTTCCCCGCTCAAGCAGGCACTTAAGGCAATAAGACCGTCACTGTGGGACTCAAGGTATTCATGATCAACTCTAGGTTTATAGTAAAAACCTTCTATGGAGGCTGTAGATACTATCTGCATTAAATTGTTGTATCCTCTTTCATTTTTCACCAAAAGCACCAGATGATAGTTCTCATTTTCTCCATTGTTCCTCTTTACATGCATTGACTTTTGGGATACATATATTTCACAGCCTATTATAGGTTTTATTCCCTGAGCTACAGCTTCCTTATAAAAGTCTACACAGCCGTACATAACCCCGTGATCCGTTATGGCTATGCTCTTCATGCCGAGTTCCTTCGCTCTTTTTATCAAATCGGGAATTTTTGCAGAGGAATCCAGAAGTGAATATTCAGTATGCTGATGCAGACTAACCCATTGGATACTTTTCTTATCCATTGACTATCCTACTCCTTATCTTCTTATTATCCTTGCTGACAAAATACATTTGCCAACTATATCCTTTTTGTCATTGTACATATCTATTTCAACCTTGCAGGAATTCCTCCCTATATCTATTATGCTCGAACATATGTCTATAGTACTATCTATCTGTACAGGTCTCATAAAATATGTATTTATACTGTCCACAAGTACATTTATATTGTTTTTTTGTCTAAGTGTCATAATTCCCATAGTTGAAAGCAGCATGTTGAGTGAACTCCATGAAGCCGTGCCTATGGGATCCAGCATTTCCGGCGTTATCTTGCCATGAAAATATATACTTTGATTGTTTGTCTCAAATTCAAATTCCTTAAGAAGCAGATCTTCGAGAGTTTCTCCTGACTGCGGCTGTCTTGCCATATACTGCAGGGCTTTTATTACATCTCCCTTGGTAACTACCCCCACCAGGGTTTTTCCATTTACTACAGGGAATAGGTCTATCCCCTCCCAGCCCATTATATGTGCAGCATAAGCCACTGTAGTTTTCGGAGTCAGAGTTATAGGATTTTTATGCATTTTTCTACCTATCATCTCGTCATCGGATGTCCTGCTTGGTATATCCTTTAAGGTAACTATACCGACCACTCTTTTTTTATCATCCACTACGGGATATCTCTCATGCCGGGTCTTCTCTACATTTTCTCTCCATTTTGATACTTTATCTGAAATCTCCAAGTATTGAGGATTATTTTCCATAATATCTTCTATGAGCAGTATATCCTTTTTGATCATATTCTCAGAAATAGCCTTGTTTATCATGCTGGCAACAGTGAATGTATCATAGGTGGTGGATATAAGTGGAAGGCACTTTTCATTTGCAAGTTCCCTTATTTCTTCGCTGCATGCAAATCCCCCTGTAATTAAAACTCCGCAATCATTTAAAAGAGCAAGCCTCTGAGCTTCCTCTCTATTGCCGACTATAAGCAAGCAATCCTTTTTTATATATTTCTTCATGGCATCTATAGTCATAGCTCCTATTACAAAATAGTGGAGCACCTTGTATATTCCGTCTTTTCCTCCAAGCAGCGTTCCATCTACAACATTAATTACCTTCCCATAGGTAAGTGCTTCTACATTTTTCTTTTCTACTTTTTCTATCCTTACAGTGCCCACCCTTGGAATAGTAGTTACAATTCCCAATGTATCAGAATCCTTTATTGCCCTGTATGCAGTTCCGTCACTTACTCCCAGATCACTAGCTATGCTTCTGACAGATATTTTCGTACCTACATCCAGTGAGAGTATGTACTTTATTACATCTTCATGCTTCGACATAATCTGCTCCTACCTTCCTTCTTTTCTGAGTTCTTCTGCTATTTTTTCAATTCTCCTAAGTCTGTGATTTACTCCTGATTTACCTACCGGTGGATTTAACATTTCACCAAGTTCCTTCAAGGATTCATCAGGATACTGCAGTCTTAATTCTGCAATCTCTCTTAAATTATTTGGAAGACGAAGAAGTCCAATTTCTCTTTCAATCAGCTTTATACTTTCAGTCTGTCTTACTGATGCATTTACAGTTTTACTAAGATTGGCAGTTTCACAATTTACAAGCCTGTTGATGTTGTTTCTCATTTCCTTCATTATTCGAACATTTTCCAGCTCCAGAAGAGATGAATGAGCACCTATTATTCCAAGCAAATCTACTATTTGCTCACCTTCCTTCAAATATACTATAAAACTGCTTTTCCTTTGAATAACTTTGGAACTCAAATCATATCCGTTAATCAGATTGCTCAGATCACGTGCATAATCAATATTGTGGGTTACAAATTCAAGATGGTATGTTTTCTCGGGATTGCTTATGCTGCCTCCGCCTAAAAAAGCCCCCCTTATATAAGACCTTTTATATTTATCACTTTCAAACACAATTTTAGGTATGGTATAATTCAGTGAGAAAATATTTTCACCGGATCTAAGAAGCCCCACTTCTACAAGTAGGTTCTTTACCTGCATGTTGTTTGTAATCAATACTACATATATATTGTTCTTTTTCAGTGAATTATTTTTTTTCATTATTATTTGGGTGTGTATATTGAATTTATCCTTTAACAACGTAAAAATAAATCTTGCTATAGCAGGATTTTCCGTAGTTACCCCAAAGCTGAACTGTCTTTTTGAACCCAGGGATAGAGTACCACTGACCTTCATTATAGCTGAAAGTTCAGCTACAGCCTCCCCCCTGCTCATATTTGAATATCTGCAAATCTCATTTTTTACTTTTACTGAAAATGACATATATATCTCCTGCCTATTGCTTTTTATTTTGCTTGATTCTTTCAGATAAGTAGAAGTACTCAATTATTTTTCTTCTATCAAATAAAAGTTTTTTGTCCATAATGGTTTCTATCAGAATAGAAGCCAGCCTTTCAGAGTTGTGTCTTATAAGTCCATTCTTAATACTTATCAAATCTCCCTCTATAGCTTTTACTCCCAGTTTATTTACAACTGACTCATTCATCTTTACAAGATGGGACTCTTCATCCTTGTACTTTCCTTCCAGACTTTTATCTATTTTTCCTACATTTACAATTACATAATCTATTATGCCATTTCCCCCGTGTTTGTAAATAGCCTTTATATGATCCTCTACAGAAAATCCATCTGTTTCTCCCGGCTGAGTCATTATATTTGAAATATATATTTTTATTCCCCTGGTTTTTTGAAGGGCGGAAGCTATTCCTTTAACTAAAAGATTGGGAATGACACTTGTATATAGACTTCCAGGGCCAAGAATAACGGCATCCGCCTCCATTATGGCATCAATTGCCTCTTTTAGGGCTCTTGCACCTTTCGGTTCAATAAAAATTCTATCTATCCTTGTATTTCGCTTTATTGCCTGTTCAGGAATATTTGACTCTCCTTCCGCCATAGTTCCATCTTCATATCTAGCCTTTAATGACAGATTGTCAAGTGTAACCGGCATAACCTTACCCGTTACTGCCAGTACGGAACTCATCTTGTGGACAGCCTCCTCAAAATTTGAAGATATGCCATCCATGGCCGCCAGAAATAAATTTCCAAAACTTTGATTTTTCAGCTTGCCTTCCTTAAATCTATATTGAAGCAGATCTTCCATCAATGGTTCTGTATCTGCAAGTGCCAGAATACAGTTTCTTATATCTCCCGGAGGAAGTATTCCAAGATCCTCCCTCAAGTCCCCGGAACCGCCTCCATCATCTCCAACAGTTACTATGGCAGTTATATTGGAAGTATAGTATTTAAGTCCCCTTAACATTGTGGATAATCCTGTTCCCCCACCAATGGCAACTATTTTAGGACCTTTTACAAGCAGCCTTTTTTCATATATCAAATTTTCAAGTTTTCTTGAATTCAGTGAAACATTAAGATATCCTTTGTTTATAAGAGCTATTATGGATCTCATTCCCTGTGTAACAGAAATGTATACTACAAAAATTCCGGATATAATTAAAAAAACATAAAAAGAAATATAATAGATGCTGTAAAATCTCCTGTTTACAAATTCAATTACTCCGAATATTATAAAGAGCCCACCCATGGCCCCAAGCATAATCCATCTTTTCACTTTTATTCCAGGTCTCAGCCAACCCGTAATTCTCATAGTTTTTTACCACCTCTGTTAACATCCTCTTCGATATCCCTGTGGTCTATGCCGACTTTATGTCCATTTTCCTTCAGTCTTTTATATATGGCATTGGCAATTGTGACAGATCTATGTCTTCCTCCAGTACATCCTATAGATATAATCAACTGTCTCTTGCCTTCTTTAATGTAATATGGTATCAAGAATTCCAGCATGTCTGAAAGTTTATTTATAAATTCGACAGTCTGCTTGAATCCCATTATATAATCTACTACAAGTTTATCATTACCAGAATATTTTCTTAGTTCAGAAATATAAAATGGATTAGGAAGAAATCTCACATCAAATATCAGGTCCGAATCCACAGGAAGGCCATATTTGAACCCAAAAGAAAGTACAGTTATCATAAGTTCCGTTTCAAGCTGACCCTCTTCTGAATATATATTTGTTATTTTCTCACGAAGTTCTCTTGTGGCCAATTTGGATGTATCTATTATGTTATCAGCCCTATCCTTCAGTTCCCCGAGCCTGTTTCTTTCCATTCTTATTCCATTTAGTATTCTTCCTTCTGGTGCCAGAGGATGTTTTCTCCTGGATTCCTTAAATCTCTTCACCAATACTTCATCCGAAGCATCCAGAAAAAGTATTTCATATTTGTAGCCCCTCTTCTTCAAATAATTCAGGCTTTCAAATATATCATCAAAAAACTGTCCGCCCCTTATATCTATAACTAGGGCTATTTTATCTATTTTACCATCAGTTTGATAGCAAGCCTCTGCAAATTTAGGTATCAAAGTAGGAGGAAGATTATCTACACAAAAATATCCTAAATCTTCTAGATTTCTTACAGCCTGAGTCTTACCCGCTCCTGACAAACCTGTTACTATAACAAATCTCATAGTCAGCCCTCCCGTTTATAAATACTACTTTATTAATTATATCATAAAAAATTTTTATAAAAAACAGAGAATCTAAACTATAAATCCATTAGATTCTCTCCTCAATAATTAATCTTCACCTATAATTCTAACCTCAGTATAAAGATCTACATCGAACTTTTTCTTTACAGTCTTCTGTACTATCTTTATCAAATCCAATATGTCCTTTGAAGTGGCATTCCCCTTGTTTATTATAAAACCTGAATGTTTTTCGGAAACCTGCGCACCTCCAACACTTTTTCCCTTCAATTCGCTGTCCTCTATCAACTTGGCTGCAAAATATCCTTCAGGTCTTTTAAATGTACTCCCTGCCGATGGATACTCAAGAGGCTGTTTTTCCCTTCTTCTCCTATTCAAGCTCTCAATCCTCTCCTGAATCTTGTCATGCTCTCCATTTTCAAGCTTAAAAACAACCTTCAGGACCGTATATCCATATTTCAGTATGGAACTCATTCTATACGCCAGTTCCAGCTGCTTCAGGTCAAGATTTCTTATTTTTATATAGTTATCTATCACAATCACATTATCTATTATATTGGATATTTCTCCATTATAAGCTCCTGCATTCATCGTAACAGCACCACCTACACTGCCGGGAATGCCGCATGCAAATTCAAACCCTGTCAAATTGTTGTCAAGTGCTGCCTGTGAAACATCTTTAAGAGATGCACCACTGCCAACTATAAGTTTTTCATCCTGCACTTCTATGCTGTCCAATTTTGTCAGCTTGATTACGACTCCGCGCACTCCCCCATCTCTAACGAGCAAATTGGATCCATTTCCCATTATGTAATATGGAATATTTTTATCCTTGCACATTTTTAAGGCATTCAAAACTTCGTCAGGATTTTTTGGAGTTATCAGAATATCTGCAGGCCCTCCAACTTTAAAAGAAGTATGATCCTTCATTGGTTCATCTATTTTTATATCTTCCACGTCCAATATATTTTTCAAATCAACAGCAAAATCTCTAAAATTGTTCATTGTTGCATTCTCCTTTAATCTGGTTCATTTTTAAAATAATTTATAATACTCTCCGCCGTCCTCCTGTCAATAGAAGGTGTTTCCATAAGTCTCTCAAAAGTTGCACTTCTTATGTTTTCTATGTTTCCAAACTCCTTCAAAAGTACTTTTCTTCTCTTGTCACCAACATTGGGAATATCATCGAGTATTGAATGCAGCACTCTTTTATTCCTCAGACTCCTATGATAGGTTATAGCAAATCTGTGAACTTCATCCTGTATTCTGGTAATAAGTTTCATCAAACTAGAATGGGAACTTACCATAAGTTCTATATTATTATATATAATTCCTCTTGTTTTGTGACTGCTATCTTTTACCATACCACATACAGGTATGTCTATTTCAAAATTTTCAAGTACTCTGACAGCCGTATTTATCTGGCCTTTTCCTCCATCCATGAGAATCAGATCAGGAAATACACAGAACTTGCCTGCACTTAATTTTAAATTTTTCTTCTGTATTCTCTCTATTTCATTTAATCCATGTCTGAATCTCCTGGTCAATATTTCCGCCAGGCTGTCATAATCATTTGCCCCTTTAACCGTATCTATTTTAAACCTTCTATAATCACTATGCTTTGCCAGTCCATCTTCAAACACCACCATGCTGCCAACAGAATCCACACCTTGAATATTCGATATATCATAGGCTTCCATTCTATGCGGGATATCCTCAAGTCCGAGTAAATCGGCGAGTTCCTGCAACGCCTCCCTATGCCCCCGGCTGTCGTGAATGAGTTTCATCTTAAAATTTTGAAGCGTTGTTCTGGCATTCTTTTCTACAAGATCCAATGTGGATTTTTTGTCCCCTTTTTGTGGAATTTTAATAGTGACTTTTGAATCTTTCTTCATGCTGAGCCACTCTGTCAAAAGCTCCATGTCTTCTAAACAGGGAACATATATATTTTTGGCTATGTATGCAGTTCCACCATAAAATTCTTTGATAAAATTTGATACTATTTCATCTTTTGGCATTCCGGCTGTATTTTCCACGATATAATGCTCTCTTCCAACTATTTTCCCATCCCTCAGAAAAAATATCTGTATACAGCTGTCCCTGTCATCAGAAGATATGTTTATAAAGTCTTCATCTTCAAAATTTCCAGTTATTATTTTCTGCTTCTCAGTTATCTTCTTGATTGCAAATATTTTATCCCTCAAATCCGCAGCTTTTTCAAACTCCATGTCTTCCGAAGCAGTTTCCATTTCAAGCTTCAGTTTCTTCATTATATCTCTATCTTTTCCAGACAGCAAATCTATAATCTCCTGAACTATTTTGTCATATTCACATTTAGTTATATATCCAGTACAGGGTGACTTGCATAGATTTATAAAATAGTTTAAACATGGTCTTGCAGCCATTTTCCCATCTATTATTTTCATTCTGCAGGTTCTCACAGGAAATATTTTTTTTATAAGCTCTATAGTTTCATATACGAAAGATGAATTTGGAAATGGTCCAAAATACTTGCATCCATCCTTTTTTATTCTCCTTGTAATCATAACTCTTGGAAAATCCTCATTTAAAGTTATCTTTATAAATGGATAATGTTTGTCATCCTTTAACAGTATATTATATTTAGGCCGGTATTTTTTTATTAAATTGCATTCCAATATAAGTGCTTCTATTTCAGAATCAGTAACTATATATTCAAACTCTGCCACATTTTCCACCATGGCTCTTACTTTATTAGAATGATTTCTTGAATTCTGGAAATACTGCCTGACTCTGTTTTTAATGACTTTGGCCTTTCCAACATATATAACTCCTCCAAGAGAATCCTTCATAATATATACACCAGGTTTATCCGGCAGTACTTTTAATTGATAATCAAAATCAAACATTCCATCACCTCTAGATACATCAATTATCTATAAAATATAGCTGGTATTTTATAGATAGTAAAAAGAAGTCCGCCTATCATAAGAAGCTGTTCTATAGCAGAACCGATTTTAGAATTGGTCCTATATGTAAGTGGAAACTTCACCTTCTTCTTCCTGAAGGGATAAAATAACGGCACTCCCCTATTTGTAAACATATCACAGATAAGATGCATACCATAACCTATCATAAAATAATAGACAAGATACTTTATATCATACATATTTCCAAGATATCCAGCTATGAATGAAAACATAGCCATCCCCATAAGGCTGTGTGTAAGCCCGCTTCTATGTGAAGATATGGCTATTATAATAAATACTATACCCAATGCCCTTATCAGTGGTTCATGCAAATACAGATAATCATACCATAATAATATTATGCCAATGCATCCATACAGTACAACTTTCGTCATTTTATTTTTAAATGGAAGAATATATTTGTTGATTATACTCTTTGGATGATCTATATCCGGCAGTACAGATGAAAATACAACTATAATCATCCCAAAATAACTAAATCCTCCAGGTATTATTTCATAAACAGATAAAAAAGTAAGTATACCCATTCCTGCATGAGTTTTACCTTTCATTTTCTCTCCTTCTCATAATAAAAGTAATAGTATTTCCCAATAGTGACTATATTATAACATTAAATCCATTACAATATTACTTTTTACAATAAAATTCCCCGGGAAATTACACTATAAATTATCCTTCTACTATTACTTTCCAAGCGAAGCAGCTATTACCTGTGATGCTATAGATGCTGCGATAAGTCCACCCTGCCCTCCATTTTCTACAATTACTGCAATTGCTACCTGTGGATCTTCATATGGTGCAAAACCTATAAACCATGAATGTGGTGGAGAATTTTGACCCATTACCTGGTTGTCTGCGGTACCTGTTTTACCTGAAACTTCTATTCCACTTATGGACGCACCTGTTCCAGTACCATAATCCACAACAGATTTCATCATGTTTTTCATCGTATTTGCAATATCTGGAGATATGATTTGTCCTATGGATTCAGGTGATATTGTCTTTACCAATTCCCCTTTACTCGTAACTACGGAAGTTACAAGATGCGGTTTCATCATGACTCCTCCATTGGCAATGGTACTTACCAGAACTGCCATTTGAAGGGGACTTGCAAGATCGCTGCTCTGCCCTATGGCACTCTGTGCTATACTGCCTCTTTCATAAGATTTCAATGCTGGAAAATGACTTGGCTCCACAGGTATACCATCTGTAGGAATACTTTTATTAAAGTAAAATTCTTCCGCAGTCTCTTTCAATTTGTCATTTCCAAGTTCCAATCCAAGCGTTCCAAAATATACATTGCTTGAATGTGCATAAGCTTCTTCAAAATTTATGCTTCCCAGAACCTCGCCGTTGTAGTTGTGCAATACATAATCAGATCCTATCTGGACAGACCCTGTATCATTGATAGTCTTGCTTCTTACACCGCTTATATTTTCAAGAGCACTTATAGCTGTAACAGTTTTAAAAGTAGATCCTGGAGGATACAAACCGGCGGTTGCCCTGTTGAGAAGTGGTCTGCTGGAATTTTTATTTATATCCGCCCAGCTGTCTTTTAAATTATTTGGATCAAAAGAAGGCTTTGAAACCATTGCTATTACCTCTCCCGTCTTTGGATTCAGCGCCACTACGGCACCCCTGTTCTCTCCCAAAAGATCATAGGCTTTTTTCTGTGTTGCCGTATCGAGTGTTGTCTTGACTCCATTTCCAACCTTTTTTATGGATTTCCCCTTGTTTTCAATAAGGCTCTTCAAGTTATCCTTGACATCCGTTGACATGAGCTCATCATCATATTTTCTTTCCAAACCGGTTATCCCATACTTTTCATCTACATACCCAAGTGCATGGGAAAATACTTCCCCTCCAGTATATTCCCTCTTCTGTGTTTCTGAATTTATGGGCTCACTTTTAGTGAGAGGATTCCCGTTTCTATCATATATAGTACCCCTAAGCACTTCATTTCTCTTGATCCACATTCTCCTATTGTAACTGCTGTTGACTATATTGGGACCTACAAGCATCTCAAAATATGTCATATATGAAATCAATCCTATAAAGCACAGCAGAAATACAAGCATTACCTTTTTTATATTGTTTAGTATGTTATTCATGCTACCTACCCTCTTCTGATATTTTCTGAATTATACCCAGAGAAAAAAATGTTATCAGCATAGAACTTCCACCATAACTTACCAGTGGAAGAGTTACTCCTGTAAGTGGAATGGCATTCATAACCCCTCCTACTATAACCAGCACCTGTGATGCAATCATTGCACTGTATCCTACTGCTAAAAGCCTTGAAAACTCATCATTGCAATATACTGCCGCCCTCATGCACCTGTAGAAAAGCAGGAAATACAGTATTATAATTGCAAATCCCATCAATATACCAAGTTCTTCACACAGCGTTGCAAATATGAAATCAGTAGTATTTATTGGGACATATTCAGGATGCCCCAACCCAAGGCCTGATCCTGTAAGTCCTCCAGAAGCTATTGAAAACATTGACTGGATTATCTGGTAACTCTGATTATTTGCATAGGGCCATGGATTCTGCCATATCATAACCCTTGTCCTTACATGCCCAAACATATGATAGCTAAAAACGGCGCCAACTGCTGCCAGCACAAAACAGATTATAACATATTTAAATTTTGATGTAGCTATATACAGCATAGTTATGGATATTCCAAAAATTATAAGTGCAGAACCAAGATCTTTTTGAACTACCATAAAACCCAGGCAGACCATTACGACAATTCCAGGTATTATAAGATGTTTAAAGTTCCTGTAATTTTTCAAATCCGATGCGAGATAAGCAACCAATGTCAATTTTCCAAATTCAGAAGGCTGAAATTGGACTCCTGCTATATTTACCCAGTTCTTTGAACCATTTATTTCAATGCCGTGGAATGTACCCATTCCCATAAATATCAATGTGAGTGCAATATATATATATCTATATTTGCTGAAGCTTACAGTATCCGGCATTAGAACTACAATCAATATGAATCCTGTAACCCCAACTGCAAACCATATGATTTGCCTGATTGAAACTGCCATATTCATTCTGTAAAGCATAACCATCCCTATAACGGCTAAAATACTTGAAAATATAAATATATACTTATCACCATCTGAAAAGAATTTTCTTATTACAAAGTATGAATAACCTATGAGCAGGCATGTAACCACAGCCATTATCATAGCTCCCTTGTCAAATGGCTGCTTTATTACAGCCAAATTGAAAAAACAAACCAAACATAAAAAATATGTATACTTAAGTAATTTTTTCTCATCTCGAGTAGTATCCAATGCATCCACCGCCTATTAAATTATTTGATCATAAAAATTCACATATCATATAACTTTAAAACAAGTATTGCCAATCTTTATCTCGTCTCCAGAGCTCAGATACTGGCGTCCATTCAATTTTTTTCCATTTAACAGTGTTCCATTAGTACTTCCAAGATCTTCTATAACACAGTCTTTTCCATTTTTTATATACAATCTCGCATGATGGGATGAAGCATATGGATCTTCAAGCTTAAGCATATTGTCATTTTTCCTGCCTATGGTTATTTCCCTTCTTATAGGAATAACCGCTCCCTTTCGAAGGTTTGAATTATCTCCAGGCATCATTACTTCCAGTCCAAAAGATCTTCTATTAGATATTTTGGACTTTTTCCCACCATTTTTTACATCTTTATACATTATCCTTAATGACCAGAATATTATAATATATACTATACCTATAATCACAATCTTAAAAACCAAACTCAATTTACTCAGATCCATTTTAAATATCCTCCCCTAAAGATGAAAAAACTAGCACTATGAGTCTGATTATGCTAGTCTTTATGTAGATTATAACATTTTTTTTAGATATTGTCCCGTATATGAATCTTTATTTTGAGCCACTTCCTCAGGCGTACCTGTACACAACACTTCCCCGCCTCTTTCGCCACCTTCCGGTCCAAGATCTATTATATAATCTGCACATTTTATAACATCTAGATTATGTTCTATAACTACAACCGTATTGCCTGTATCCACAATTCTCTGGAGTATATCTATGAGTCTCTTCACATCGTCAGTATGAAGGCCTGTAGTTGGCTCATCAAGTATGTAAAGTGTCTTGCCCGTACTTCTTTTGGAAAGTTCATATGCCAGTTTGACTCTTTGAGCTTCTCCGCCAGACAGCTGCGTTGACGGCTGTCCAAGTTTAACATACCCGAGCCCCACATCTGACAACGTCTGAAGTCTGCTGTGTATTCTAGGTAAGTTCTTGAAAAAATCCAGAGCCTCTTCCACTGTCATATTCAAAACATCATCTATGTTCTTTCCTTTGTATTTTACCTGGAGAGTTTCTCTATTGTATCTTTTTCCCTTACACACTTCACATTGAACATATACATCTGATAAAAACTGCATCTCGATTTTTATTATTCCATCACCTCTGCAGGCTTCACATCTTCCACCTTTTACATTGAAGCTGAATCTTCCCGGTTTGTATCCTCTCATTTTAGCTTCCGGAGTATTTGAAAAAACATCTCTTATTATGTCAAATACACCTGTATACGTAGCCGGGTTTGACCTTGGAGTCCTTCCTATGGGACTTTGGTTTATGTCTATGATCTTATCTATATTTTCCGTTCCAAATATATCTTTATGCTTACCGGGCATATCTTTAGAACCATTTATTTTTTTATTGAGTCCTTTATACAACACTTCATTCACAAGGGTACTCTTTCCTGAACCGGAAACTCCCGTAATACAATTAAAAACTCCAAGTGGTATATTTACATCTATATTCTTGAGGTTATTTTCACATGCACCCCTTATATCTATACAATTGCCATTTCCACTCCTTCTGGATTCAGGTACCTCTATTTTTTTCTTCCCGCTCAGATACTGTCCCGTTATTGATCTTTTACTATTTATTATATCGGACATTGTACCTGATCCGACAACTTCACCACCATACTCACCTGCTCCAGGTCCTATATCGACTATATAATCCGCAGCTCTCATGGTATCCTCATCATGCTCTACTACAATCACGGTATTCCCTATATCTCTCAGATGCTCCAGGGTTTTTATGAGCCTGTCATTATCTCTTTGATGCAGTCCTATACTTGGCTCATCAAGTATGTATAGTACTCCTACCAGACCTGAGCCTATCTGCGTAGCAAGCCTTATCCTCTGGGCTTCTCCGCCGGATAAAGTACCTGAACTTCTGGACAGGGTCAAGTAGTCAAGTCCTACATCAACCAAGAACTTGAGTCTTGCATTTATTTCCTTGAGTACCTGATCGCTTATTATACTGTCCCTCTGAGACAGAGTCAATTCCTGAAAAAATTTAAGTTCATCCTTTATAGACATGCTGCACAACTCATGTATATTTTTCTCTCCCACCGTAACTGCAAGGACTTCAGGTCTCAATCTTGCACCCTTACAATCAGGGCATGGATTGTTGCTCATATAATTTTCTATTTCACTCTTTATGTAATCTGAATTGGTCTCAAAGTATCTTCTTTTAAGATTATTTATTATCCCTTCAAAGGAATGGCTGAATTCCATCAATCTGCCTTCCTTTTCATATTTGACTTTTATCTTGTCGCCTTTCATGCCGTATAAAAGTATGTTCAGAACTTTATCACCAAGTTTTTCTACTGGAGTATCTAAACCAAACTTGTATTTATTTGAAAGTGCCCTCAATATACTGAATGTCCATGAACCTTCCTTCAAACTTCCGCTTCCCCAGGGAAGTACGGCCCCCTGCATTATGCTCTTGCTTCTGTCCGGTATTACAAGTTTGTCGTCTATTTCCAAAAGACTGCCGAGCCCGTCACAAGTATCGCATTTCCCATATGGGGAATTAAATGAAAATGTTCTTGGAGTAATTTCTCCTATGCTTATACCGCAGTGAACACAGGCAAATTTTTCACTAAAAAGCATATCCTCCCCGTCTAAAACATTTATAATAACTACTCCATCTGATAATTTAAGAGAAGTTTCTATAGAATCTGCCAGCCTTCCTTCAATTTCGTTTTTTACAATCAACCTGTCGACTACTACTTCTATAGTATGCTTTTTATTCTTATCCAGAGCTATCTCTTCTTCCAGGTCTAAAATTTCACCGTCGATTCTGGCTCTCACGTAGCCACTCTTCTTTATGTTTTCAAGTACTTTCACATGCTGGCCTTTTCGTCCATTTACGACCGGAGCAAGTATCTGTATTCTTGTCCTGTCCGGCAGGGAAAACACCCTATCCACCATTTGATCCACTGTCTGCTGACTTATCCTTCTTCCACACCTAGGACAGTGGGGAACACCTATTCTGGCATAGAGAAGTCTTAAATAATCATATATTTCCGTAACAGTTCCCACAGTTGAACGTGGATTTTTACTGGTTGTCTTCTGATCTATTGATATAGCTGGAGACAGTCCTTCAATATAATCTACATCCGGTTTGTTCATCTGTCCCAGGAATTGTCTTGCATAGGCAGACAATGATTCAACATATCTTCTCTGACCTTCTGCATACAATGTATCAAATGCAAGAGAAGACTTTCCCGATCCAGAGAGTCCTGTAAATACTATAAGTTTGTCTCTTGGTATAGTCAAATCTATGTTTTTTAAATTGTGAACTTTAGCACCCTTTATAATTATGCTGTTTTTCATATTTATAACTCCTTAGTAATTATTGCTTCTTTTCCTTCTTCAGTTTCAATATAATATCTCTCAATCGTGCGGCCTCTTCAAATCTAAGCTCCTTGGCAGCCTGTTTCATATATTTTGAATTTTCTTCTATCAACTTATCTATATTTTCATTATTGCCTGCTATGGCTTCATTTAAACTGCCATATTCCCCTTTTTCCTCCAATACCGTAGTCGCTTCTATAACTTCTCTTATTCCTTTACTTATAGTCTTTGGAACTATTCCATGCTTCCTATTGTATTCCATCTGTATTTTTCTTCTCCTGTTTGTCTCAGTAATAGCTCTATTCATGGAATCGGTAATTTTATCTGCATACATTATAACTTTGCTCTCTGAATTTCTGGCTGCCCTTCCAATAGTCTGTATGAGAGACCTTTCAGACCTCAAAAAGCCTTCCTTGTCGGCATCCAGTATTGCAACCAGGGCAACCTCAGGTATATCAAGTCCCTCACGCAGAAGATTTATTCCGACAAGTACATCAAATTCGCCTTTTCTGAGATCTCTTATTATTTTCATCCTTTCTATGGTAACCACACTTGAATGCATGTATCTGGCTTTTATATTTATATCCTTAAAATAATCAGTCAAATCTTCCGCCATCTTCTTGGTAAGTGTAGTTACAAGGACTCTGTATCCCTTCTTGACAGTTTCATTTATTGAAGCAAACAGATCATCTATCTGTCCCTTTATGGGCTTTACTATAATTTCAGGATCCAAGAGTCCTGTAGGTCTAAGTATCTGTTCCGCCGTATTCTGCGAATGTTCTTTTTCATAATCTGCAGGAGTAGCACTTACAAATACAACCTGATTTATCTTTTTCTCAAATTCCTCAAATTTTAAAGGTCTGTTGTCAAAAGCTGATTTTAATCTGAAACCATAGTCCACAAGGGACTGTTTCCTGGATTTATCACCTGCATACATAGCTTTTACCTGTGGAAGCGTAACATGGCTCTCATCTATAAACATCAGAAAATCTTTCGGGAAATAGTCGATAAGCGTTTGGGGCGGGCTTCCCTTTGCCCTTCCATCCAATATCCTTGAATAATTTTCAATACCGCTGCAGTATCCGACTTCCCTCATCATCTCTATGTCAAAATTGGTTCTCTGTCTGATTCTCTGTGCTTCAAGGAGTTTATCCTGGGCAGTCAGCTCATTCAACCTATCCTCCAGTTCCTGCTCTATCTTCTCTATGGCTGCCTCAAGTTTCTCTTTTGAAGTGGCAAAATGCGATGCCGGAAATATGGAAACATGATTTCTAATACCCACAGTATCTCCGGTCAAAGCGTCAAATTCCTTTATTCTATCTATTTCATCTCCAAAAAATTCAACTCTTATGGCATGATTTGTAGATGACGCTGGAAATATATCCAGAGTATCTCCCTGAACTCTGAAAGTACCCCTTACAAAATTAATATTGTTTCTTTCATACTGTATTTCCACCAATTTTTTGATAATGGTATCTCTATCCTTTACCATACCGGGCCTAAGTGATACAGTCAATTTTTTATATTCTTCCGGATTTCCAAGTCCATATATACATGAAACTGAAGCAACCACAATTACATCCTTCCTCTCAAAGAGAGCCGATGTGGCCGAATGCCTCAGTTTATCTATTTCATCGTTTATGGATGCATCTTTTTCAATATAGGTATCTGTCTGGGGAACATAAGCCTCCGGCTGATAATAATCATAGTAGGAAACAAAATATTCCACACTGTTTTCAGGGAAAAATTCCTTGAATTCAGAACAGAGCTGTGCTGCCAGCGTTTTATTATGGGCAAGCACAAGGGTAGGCTTTTGAATCTTTTCTATTATATTGGCCATGGTAAAAGTCTTACCGGAACCAGTTACTCCCAGAAGTGTTTGGAATTTATCGTCCTCTAGAATTCCCTTTGTTATACTATCTATAGCCTGTGGTTGATCCCCTTTGGGTTTAAATTTAGAATGTATTTTGAAAACTCCCATTTTCTAATCATCCTTATCATTATTTTTTATTTTGTTCAGTACATCTGAAAATTTATTTTTGTCCAACTTCACTATGGTGCTGTTCTTAGGAAGGTTCCTGGGTACAAAAACTATGCCTAATTTCTTGTTTCCATTCATCTTATTGTAGCTCAACTGTTCAAAATTGCCTGTAACTCTTTTGACTTTAAGCCATATAAAATTTGAACATTCCTTTATTATTTCGCTTATTTTTTCTTCATTTTCAATTTTGGTATCATTTATTTCAACTAAAAGGTCTCCGCTCTTTATACCCATCTCGTTAGCCGGTGAGTTCGGTGCAACAGCGAGTACCATAATGCCTTCATTACTGCTTATGTATTTTGGTTTTCCAACGGTTTCAATATATCTCTGTAAAAATATAATACCTTCATGGGCAACGGGTGCCGCTACCAGAACAAATATTTTAAAGAACATATTCAGGACCGCCAGCTGTGCCAGCACAAATATGACAGCACTATAGGCCATTATTATTATGCCTGAAGTAAAAGATTTCCCTTTTGTATCTCTTGTAAATGTTACGGAACTGTATCCAACTACGGCATAAAATGGCATAAGTATCAATACTGCATCTCTTAAAATATTCATTATTGCGGAACTTCTTAAAATAGGCCACCAATATGGAGGCGACGTTAACTGCCAGGAGGAAGATACAAGGGACTTGTTCTGAAGTACAAAAAATATAGCCACAGGTATTATCCAATATCTCTGAAGTGCAAAGCCTCCGATTATTTCCCCGTCTTTGCTTGTAAATACTGGTATACTTCCAGTTTTTCCGTCAATCATTACAAGCAGGCCTTCCATAAAATGAAGTACCGCAATCATACTCATAAGTGACACTATATCTATATTTAAAAAATTCAATTCCGGCATCTTGAAATGTACAGCTGCACTACCAAGCAGCACACTTAAAAGGCCGATCACCGCACCAGAATAGGAAAAACATATAAATCTTGAATTAAAAAACATGAATACTATGGATGTCAGAAACACCAGTTCCACAGCTGAGCTCTGTTCGAAAACTATTCCCAGGCAGGACATTATAATACTCGCCATGGTACCTGCAAAAATTCCTATTACAACCTGAGATATAGTCAACTCAAGTGGTGAATTAATTCTTTCCCCAATTATCATCTTCTGCATAACAGCAGTTTGAATATTTTTTCTATATAGTACAAAAGCCATGATAGCCAGCAGCATTATCAGATAAGGCTCCGTAAGCGCATAAGCTACAGACTTCAAAGTGTATATCAATATATTCATTAAAAGTCAATGCCCCTCTCCTCAACTATACATAAATTAAATTAGACAGAATTTTGTCTGTCTAATTTAAATTTCAAATATATTATATCATATTTTACTTTGCCTTGCTTTCAGCAATATCAAGCGCTTTTTTAAACTGCGGATCCTTATTCCTATCATATGGTTTTCCCTTGAGACTATCAGGATATGCTACATTTACACCCGGCTTTATGCCTTTCTTGTGTATATTTTCACCATTTGGAGTGTAATACTTGGATATAGTAACCTTCAGGGCAGTTCCATCTCCAGTATCAAACATAGTCTGAACTACACCCTTGCCAAAGGTCTTCTCTCCTACAAGAGTTCCTATTTTATAGTCACGTACGGAACCCGCGAATATTTCTGAAGCACTTGCAGTATTTCCATTTACCAGCAGAGTTATAGGTAAATTATAGAAATCACCGCCTTTTGACTTGTATTCCTTCTTGTTTCCATACTTGTCAACGGTAGAAACAATTACCTTTTGATCTGGAATAAAATTTGAAACCATGTTTACACATTGATCGAGCAATCCTCCTGGATTATCCCTAAGATCTACTATCAAGGATTTCATGCCTTTATTTTTCAATTCAACCAGCTGCTTCTGAAAATTTTTCGATGTATTTTCATCGAACATGGACACCTGAATATATCCCACATTCTTATCAAGCATTTCTCCAGTTACAGTTACCATATTTACCTTGGCTCTTTTTACTTTTGTCTCAAAAGTACCTTTGTCCTGTCTGAAAATAGTAAGTGTAACCTCTGTCCCTGTCTCACCGCGCATTATTGAAACTGCCCTGTCAAGCTCAGTTCCACTTACAGCAGTTCCATTTACTTTTTCTATTATATCATGCTGCTTGAGTCCGGCTTTCTCGGAAGGTGTCCCTTCAAATACCTTTGTTATTTCAATCTTGTTGTTGTTTGAAGTAACCTGAACTCCTATTCCACTGTAGTTGCCTTCTGTTTCAGTATTGAATTCTTCAAATTCCTTTTTATCCATAAACACAGTATATGGATCTTTTAGTGATGATGTCATACCTTTCAATGCTCCTTCTAGAAGAACATCATCGCTTATTTTACCATCATAGTATTTATACAACGTATCCCTTACCTCAAATATCTTTTCGAACTTATTTACTATGCTTCCTCTTCTCACATTCCAAAAACTATAAGTACCAATCATAGTTGCAATGTTTGTCACTACAATAATCAGTATGGTAGCGAGAATCCATTTTTTCTTTTTATTCAAAACTATTCCACCTCTTTCAAATAACGCTCTATATAATTACTTTTATGTATGTATTCAATAATTATAACACTAAAAAATTCAATTATGCAAAAACTATAAAAAGCAGCATGCAGAATACACTGCATGCCTTACACCAAAATCACAAATTAAACAATGAGGAACTTTCTTATGGAGAGTATACTGCCTAATGCACCTATCAAAATACCGGCAATAATGAATATGCCAAGTATGCTGGTATAAACATACTGCGGACTTACAAGCTGCATCAGCAAAAATGAAGAAGATACCTTCATATATATAACCTTGTATAAATAGTACAATATTATATCTGAAAAAATTGCACCTGCCAGCCCTATTATCATACCCTCAATTATGAAAGGCCACCTTATAAACCAGTCTGTGGCTCCTATATATTTCATTATTCCAATTTCTCTTCTCCTTGAATATACCGTAAGCTTTATGGTATTTCCAATCAGGAACAATGAAACTCCCACCAATATGACCAATATGATTGTTCCTATCCACCTTATAGTTCTGGTTATCTTTATAATTTTATCTACTATGCCTCTTCCATCCTGAATGCTTTCAATGCCCTGCATACCCTTTATATTATTAACTACTTCTGAAACGGTCTCCGGGGTTCTGACCTTGATTATGTAAGAATTAGGAAGTGGATTGTCTTTTTCAAGCCCGTTTACGAGAGATTTATTTTGATCACCCAATTGGGATCTGAACTTGTCTACCGCTTCCTTTTTAGTCTCATAATCCACGGATACGACTCCATCTACAGACTTTATTTTATTTTCTATATCCGATTTCTGTCCTGAAGTTATATTGTCCTTCAAATAAATTTTCACTTCAACCTTTGACTGCACTTCCAATATACCCTGCTGTATATTCAACATGGCGAGAAGTGATATGCCAAGTATGAAAAGAGTTGCTGCAACCGTCGCTGCCGACGCAATACTTATTGTTTTATTTCTCTTTAAACTTTTAAAAGAATTTTCTATGAAAAATCTTATGGTACTAATCCTCATAGCCATATGCACCCCTCTGTTCATCTCTTACTATTACTCCCTTTTCCAATGCTATGACTCTTTTTCTCATATTATCTACTATATCCTTTGCATGAGTTGCCATGAGCACTGTAGTTCCCGCACGATTTATATCACTTATTGTATCCACTATGTCCATAGCAGTATCAGGGTCTAAATTTCCTGTAGGTTCATCTGCTATTAAAATGGATGGGTTATTTACAATTGCCCTTGCAAGTGATATTCTCTGCTGCTCTCCTCCCGATAATTGATGGGGAAAAGATTTATATTTTTTAGCCAGTCCTACTAGTGAAAGTACAACAGGCACTTTTTTTCTTATTTCTTTTGGTGGAGCTTCAATAACTCTCATGGCAAATGCCACATTCTCATATACATTTAATGTAGGTATCAACCTGAAATCCTGAAAAACTACTCCTATTTTTCTTCTATACATAGGGATTTTTTTTCTAGGCAGACTCGTTATATCATTTTCATTTATCAATATACTCCCATTTGTAGGTTCAACTTCCTTCAGCATCATCTTCACAAATGTACTTTTCCCTGCTCCGCTTGGCCCTACCAGAAATACAAATTCTCCTTTTTCAATCTTGATATTTATATTGGATAACGCAAATATGTTGTTGTTATAAACCTTACTCACGTTTCTAAATTCTATCATTGTGTACCTCTCCCTAAATTAATGTTTTCTTGCATTACATTGTTCATTATAACATACCCCGATAAATAATTGAAAATTAAACTATTAATTTATTATGAATAAAAAAAATAAGGGTTTAACCTACCCTTATCAATAATATTGAACAGCCTATTGAATACCTATACTTACCAAAAGAGCATTATCTACTTTTTTCATATCTATATCCGTCATATGGCCAATTTTTTCCTTCAATCTTCTTTTATCTAGAGTTCTTATCTGTTCAAGCAATACTACCGAATCCTTGTTAAGTCCATAGGCCTCTGATGAAATTTCTACATGAGTCGGAAGTTTCGCCTTATTTATCTGAGAAGTAATAGCTGAAACTATAACAGTAGGACTATATTTGTTACCAACATCATTTTGGATAATGATAACAGGTCTGATTCCTCCCTGTTCAGAACCCACAACGGGGCTTAGATCAGCATAAAATATATCTCCTCTTTTCACTACCGTTGTCATTTGGCAAATCACTCTCCGAAAGCTTCGCTTCATATTCTTTAAATTCCTTTATGTCACATGCAAAGCCCATTTCCGCAAACTCAAGATTAAGTTGTGCCATTTCCCTATATCCTCTTTCCATTGCTGATATATTATTTAACCTTTTTTTCTCCTTAATATATAATATGATAGCTTCCTTAATAAATTCACTTCTTTTTTTGCAATCTTCTTTAAGTGCCCTATTAAATTCATCATACAGCGTTCCTGAAAGACTCACTACTAACCTTTTCGAATTTGACATTTAAAAATTAATACCTCCTATTGACGTAAGCAAAAGATAATAACATAAAATAATTATAGTCATATTAGGCACATATGTCAAAAAAATTTCATATTCATTCATTTTTCTACTATTTTTTGACATGATATCTTTTACAAACATCCATTGTTTATACATAACCTCAATTTATGGAAATTTAAAATAAAAGTATGTATTTCTACAATATTATTAAAATCTTATGTATTAGGAAAATATTAATTTTTAAATATTTTAAAAAATTGCTATGGGCTTTACCTGCAATGAACTGCTCTTGTCCATCTAGCTTGATGGATAAATATCAATAATAACCTTTATCCCCTGTAATTAGAAATTATTTCACAAAATGCGTCTTACTGCTTATCTACACCGCCTATATCAAATAATTTTTTTTCAAGTTTTACATTTTGTTTAAAATTGCTGTACTCGACTTTTACCTTTTCATCTCCAAGAGAATCATAGATTATCAGATACCCTGGAGAACCAGTTTCTGAATTCATATATAGTCGAGCTTTGCATATATTCTTATTATTGCCGGGAATATCCAAACTTATAACTTGATATTCCTCATTATATATTTTTTTGAATGAATTATCAACTTTTTCATTCGTATAAATCAAATATACATATTCATCTATAAAGCACAATTTAAACAAGCTGTCAAAGTCATCCTCAGTATTATACACACTTCCGTTTTTCAAATCCTGCACAAATATTTTATTTTTCTTATATATCATTATTCTGTCTTTTCCGATCTCGAATCTATTGCCATATTCCCTGCTATAAAACTGTGTTCCATTATATTCTATATTCTGTTTATCATTTTTTATCTGGATTTTTACATTGCAGCTGTAGCTGTCCAAATCTTTAAGGTAATTTATTACATCCTCCGTATTCTTCATTCTTTTATTACAGGATGCAAGAACACATATTGCAGCAAAACACATAATGAAAATAATCAGCAGCTTTTTACACATTATATTCCTCCAAATTCATGTATTTCACTACTAATACTATTCCATTACATTAATTTGTATTACATAATATATCTTTTATGGCATATGGAATTTCATTTATTATATCAGAAGCACTTACACAAAACATATTCTTCGAGAGCCTGTCTCCACAGATCCCATGGATATATACAGAAATACAAGCAGCTTCAAAAGCCTTATATTTTTGTGCTGCAAATGATGCAATAATTCCCGTCAGACAATCTCCCATACCCCCAGAAGCCATTGAACTGTTTCCTGTGGAATTTAAAGCTGTAGTATATCCATCTGTAATAACAGTATTGTATCCTTTCAATACGAGAATTACATTATAATCTCTGGCAAATTTCTTTGCAACTTCAATCCTGTTGTCCTCTATATAATCTATATCCAAGCCGGTAATCCTGGACATTTCTCCTGGATGGGGCGTCATTATTATATTGCAGTTTCTATTTTTCAAGATATCCAGGTTATCTCTCAATACATTGATACCATCTGCATCAATCACTACAGTATTACTTGCCTTATTTACAACTTTTTTTAAAATATCCAGAGTAACTTTATTATTTCCCATACCTGGCCCTATCCCTATAGAAGCAGACCTTTCAATAAAATTCTCCAATTTTTTTTCCTCTTCCAGCTTGAAGGTCATTGCCTCAGTAAGTTTTTGGCTCATGATTTTCTGTATGTTTTCTCTGCAGGCCAGAGTTACAAGTCCTGCACCACTTTTTACTGCAGATTGGGTACTTATATAAGCTGCACCTGAAAAACCATCTGATCCTGCAACAACAAGTACTCTTCCAAAATCTCCTTTATGAGAATATTTATTTCTTTTTTTAAGTACACCTCTTATATAGCAGTTATCCACTATAAACTCTCCAATATCAAACTTCTCAATTGCAGAATCGGGAATACCTATATCTTCAACTATCAGTTCTCCGATAAATTTATCTGCCCCATACTTGAAAAATCCACTTTTGTACATCTGGAAAGAAACTGTTTTATCAGCTCTGATACAATTTTTTAAAACACTTCCTGTATTTCCATTCAATCCTGATGGTATATCTATGGAAAGTGTATATTTGCTGTTATCATTTATGGATTTTATAACTTCTGCATATATACCTTCAACATCCCTGGAAAGTCCTGTACCGAAAACAGCATCGATAATCATATCACTGAATTTTATATATCGCTCTAAAGACTCGATTTGTGTATAATCATTTATTTTGTTTATCTTTATACCCAGTTTTTTCAATATGTCATAATTTACCTTGCAATCATGACTCATATTATTTTCATTTCCAATCAGAAATACATTTATTGATTTTCCTGAATTATACAAATGTCTTGCAACGGCAAATCCATCACCACCATTGTTTCCTTTGGTACAGAATACACAAAAAGAATTGAAATTTTTCATATCAATATTTTTTATTACTTTTAAAGCAGCATTTTCCATAAGTATTATACCTGGTATTTTTAGTTCGTCTATACAATAACTATCAATATTTCTCATTATCTCCACACTGGCAATTTTCAATCTTATCAACCTCCATTACTGCAAATGCCACAGCATTGTCAAATTCATGCGATATACTCAAATGTATTTTATAATTACCATATTTCTCCGCCAGGAACTTTGCCTCACCTCTTAAAATTACTATAGGTTTTCCCGAAGTATTCCTGGCTATTGATATATCTTTAAACCCAAATCCATTGAAACCAGTTCCAAGTGCCTTTGAAACAGCCTCTTTCGCTGCAAACCTGCCTGCTATAGATTCCGGTGCTAAATTTCTGCTGTTAAAATACTCAATTTCCTGCTCGTCAAAAAATCTATTAATAAAATTGGGATGCCTGAACACTGCACTTTTTATTCTATCTATTTTAACTATATCCGTTCCGATACCTATAATCAATACAACACCTCCATATCAATTTAAACTTCAATATATATAATAATGCAAAATATGTATTTTTAAATGAAAAGCGGAATAAATATTAACAATATTTATTCCACCAAACCTCTAATATGCCATTGATTTAAGCTGCTTGTCAAAGTCTAAAATATATTCATCCACATAATCACCAATTACATCAACCAGATAAATAGGTGATACCTGACTATCATACAATAATTTGAGCAGGTTATGTACTTTATACCTGTTCGGACTTATATTTTTCACACAATCCCTGCATACATCTATTAAGTGATCATTCAATATATCCTGTCTTTCTATCTCAATGCCATAGGATTGCAATGGAACAGTATTCCAATCACAGATAATATCCATCTGATTCTTAATAAGTCTATAAGAGTAAACCCTTTTCATGGAACCTTCTAAATCTTCTCCCTCTGTTCTCAGTAAATTCTCTATTATCATGTGCTACTCCCCCTATAAAACAATTAATATATTTTTTTTATAAAGATAATGTTAGCACATATTATAAAAAAATCCTGTCACTTTCTGATAATTGGAATCATAAATTATCCCTTTTATATGACAACATAAATTAGCTAATTCCATAAAAAACAATACACTAGATAATAAAAAATCAATATTGATTTTTTTATTGTCAAACATTGTCAGAAATTATTTTATATTGTAAACTGCTTTTTTGTTTCCTTATTCACACTTCATCATTTCATTTTATAGTTTATAATAGTATCTTTTCCTGCTTTTACATCTGAACCCAGGTTTACATAATCTATATAATCTACATTATCCGTATTGGTAATTATTACAGATGTTATAAGAGAGTATCCTCTATGTTCTATGTATTTTTTATCTATTTTTATAATCGCATCACCCTGCTTAACATCCGCCCCTTCCTCTATCAATCTTTCAAATCCATTTCCATCCAACTCTACAGTGTTGATTCCTATATGTACTAAAACTTCAATTCCATTTTCAAGTTCTATACCAAAAGCATGATTTGTTTTAAATATAATAGCAACTTTCCCGCAAGCCGGAGAAACAATCAGTTCTCCTGAAGGCTGAATGGCTACTCCATCACCAACTATTCTCTGTGAAAACACTTCATCTTCAACCTCCGATAAATTCACAGCTTTACCGTCAACTGGTGCAGCCAATACAAGACTGTCTTCTGAAAAATTAAACATAGGCTAATTCACTCCTAAATTATATTGAAAATAAAAGGACATAAGTTAAATACTTATGTCAACTAAGCCACTTTAAAGAGTTGTACTATTAATTTCAAGTATATATATTCCATAAATTTTTGTCAATAGAATTGATTTTCAATATGTCATATAATATAATTGTATTAAATAATAATTATTATCTAATGATAGGGGGTTTAGCATGGATAGTTCTATACTTGAATCAACTGAAATAAAAAAGTGGAAATGTCTGATCTGCGGGGTGATATTTGAAGGACCTGAACCTCCAAGTACCTGTCCTGTATGCGGGGCAGATTCCAGTCAATTTATAGAAGTAAAAGAAACTACTGATGGCTTCAAAAATTCCAGTTCAAATAAATTTGTGATAATAGGAAATGGAGCTGCTGGATTAAATGCTGCCGAATCCATAAGAAACAGAAATGAAAAAGCCGATATAAAAATAGTATCGGAAGAAAACTGCATTACCTATTACAGGCCTGAACTGTCAAAATGTCTTTCTACAGATATGGAGGAAGCCAAATTCTATGTAAAAAATGAAAAATGGTATGCTGATAATAACATTGATCTTATTTTAAACACCTCAGTAAAAAATATATTTCCAACCTCAAAAAAAATACTGCTTCAAAATAACGAAGAACTCAGCTATGATAAATTAATTATTGCAAATGGGAGCGTAAGTTTTATCCCGCCTATAAACGGAACCGACAAAGAAGGTGTATTCACTTTAAAATTTATAAAAGATGCCAACACCATAAGATCATATATAGATAAAAGTAAAAGTGCTGTAATAGTAGGCGGCGGACTGCTGGGACTTGAAGCTGCCTGGGAAATTAAAAAATCAGGACTTTCTGTAACAGTTGTGGAATTTTCCAACCGACTATTACCCAGACAACTTGATGATGAAGGCGCTGTAATATTTAAAAAATCCATTGATAAATCTGGAGTTGAGATAATACTTGGAGACAGTGTAGAAGAAATAACCGGCAGTGAAAAAGTTTCCGGAGTAAGATTAAAAAGCGGCAAATCAATAGCTGCAGACATTGTACTATTTTCCGTTGGCATACGTCCAAATAAACAGCTTGCTGAAAGCGCAGGTATAAAGACAGACAAGGGTATAATGGTAAATGATAAAATGGAAACTTCTTTAAAAGACATTTATGCATGTGGTGATATATGTGAATACAACGGTAAGGTTTATGGAAACTGGCCTGCTGCTGTTGAAATGGGCAAAATTGCCGGTGCAAATTCTTCAGGTGAGGAATCCATTTTTTCTTCATTTGTATCATCGGTTATTTTTTCTTCAATGAATTCAAATCTATTTTCCTGTGGAATATTTTCACCAGAATTGAAAAATATTTCATATTCCGATCAATCTAAAGGAGAATATTTAAAATTATTCTTTGACGATGACAAATTAGCAGGTGGAATACTTTTGGGGGACACAAGCAAATCTGGTAAAATAATGCTCGCAATACAAAATGGCAGAATACTTGCAGATATATTAAAAGATAATTTTTTAACATAACCGGAGCCAGAAAAAGTCCTCTATATTAATATTCAATATAGAGGGTCTTTTTACAATTTACCTCTTTCTGTACATTATTGCATTAATCTCCCCACCTATTATTATTATATTCGAAAGAATAAAAAGCCATGTTAATAGAACTATTACTGCACCTATACTTCCATAAATAACTGAATAATTCGAAAAATTATTTACATAAAATGCAAAACAAATGGATACTAGAACAAGACTGATTGTGGATACACATGTACCTAATATTACTTCCCTCCACTTGAGTTTAATGTTCGGAGTGTATTTGTAAACTGCAGCAAAAATAACATTTATGGCCAGAAGCATAACTATATATCTTAAAATATTCCATGCAAAATTAAATTCTCCGGGGAGCTGTAATCTGTACACCAAAAATTCACCTAACAACCTCCCAAAAACCAGAAGAACACCAGTAATAAAAATTATAACTATAAATCCTAAAGTACATAGTATTGATACAATATATAATTTCAATATGCTTCTATTCTCTTCCAAATTGTACGCCATATTCAGCCCTCTTATAACGGCCTGGAATCCGCTTGAAGCAGTCCATATTGTAAAAATCAAACTTAAAAACAATATGCGGCTGTTTTTAGTATCTACTATATTTATAACAGTATCATCTATGAGATTTAATATGTCTGATGGCAGTATTCCATTCAGCATGGTGAGTACATCACCACTTTCCAGCGGAATATATCCTATAATACTTATAACAAAGATCAAGAACGGGAAAAAAGAGAATATCAAACTATATGCAAGCTGTGAAGACAGTGCCATAATATCATCTTTTATGAACCTTATCACAATACACTTTAAACAATAAAAAATTTTTTTATGCATAAATATATCCACCTTTACAATTATATATACCTATCTTATTCAATTGAATATAATTAATACCCTTACTATATGAACATCTTATTGAAATGAATTAAAAAAAAGGTTAAACTATAAATAAAAAACAGGGGAGGGTTAAAATGAAAAACTTCACAAAAAATTTCTTAATATTTTGTGGAATATATGCTGCAATTCAATTAACTGGAAATACAACCACATTTGCTGCATCCAATTCTATAGACAAGCTTACTGATAAACCAGCAGTTACACAAATCAAGCAAAATGAGTCAATTAAGGCAACAACTAATTCAAGTACTTCTTCCGATACGGAAAGTACCATAGTTACAAAGGAAGATATTCCCGTAACTAAATCATGGAAAATAAAGTTTAATGAACCCGTTGATATCGCCACGTTGGATGACAAAATAAAATTGACCAACAAAGAAGACACTATAGAGATTCCAATTAACATGACATCCGATAGTTTATGCCAGACAATTACTGTAACATCATTGGATAAATTAAATCCTCAGACAGAATATGTTTTGTCAATATCAAAGGATATAATTTCAAAATTCGGAAAACAGCTTTCAAATCCGACTATAGTGGATTTTAAAACAGCTGCAGTTATATCCTCAGTAGATGATATAAATATAACTATAAACCAGGGCGACAATTTCAATCTATACACTACTGTAAGTGCAAATATGTCTGACGGTACAACTTCCCAAGTGGCTGTTTCATGGGACAAGCCTTCTGTCAATACAAATATTTCTGGAAACTATACATTTAAAGGTACCATAAAGGATTATGGAACTATAACACTGAATCTTACTATAAAACCCGGTGAACCGGCAAACACCATATCAAATGGGAAAATAACTCAATCAAGTACAGGAGTTAAATTGTACAACTACCTGATGGACTATGAAAACAGAAATGACGTTTTGACAAGAGCAATAAAAGTACATGCTGCCCAGGGTTACGGGGACGATCCTAATGCCAATAATTGTGCATTCTATCAAAGTGAAGCACTGAGAAGTATTGGTGTCAATATACCAAACGGGACTGCAAATACCGTTGGCCTTACAAATACACTTTTAAACATGGGCTGGAAAAAATCTTCCGATCTATCTCTTCTCCTTCCCGGGGACATATGTTTCACAATTGGATATGGAAACGGTCCAACTCATACTTATACTTTTATGAAATGGGTAGATCCTAAAAGCTTTAATTATGCCTACATATGTGACAATCAAGGCAATGAATATGGAAATGATGCATATCACGAAAGGAACATTAATTTTCAGACAGCTACAAAAGACAAGATAAGTTATTTTCTATATCCAACTGCATAAAAACAATCTGTACTTTAATTTAAAGTACAGATTGTTTTTATATGATTATTTGAAATATCTATTCAATACTCCCTGGAAAGCTGCTCCATGCCTAGCTTCATCTTTGCACATTTCATGTACAGTATCATGAATTGCATCATAATTCAATTTTTTCGCAAGAGTTGCCAGCTTTTTCTTTCCGGCACAGGCACCTCTTTCAGCATCTACTCTCATCTGCAAATTTTTCTTTGTATCATTTGTCAGCACTTCACCTAAAAGTTCTGCAAACCTTGATGCATGATCTGCTTCATCTTGAGCTGCTCTTCTATAAGTTGCCGCAACTTCCGGATATCCTTCTCTGTCAGCCTGACGTGCCATTGCAAGATACATTCCTACTTCTGAGCATTCACCAGTAAAATTATCTCTCAGGCCCTGTAATACTTCAGGGTCAACACCTTGTGCAATTCCAACCTTATGTTCATCAGCCCAGGATTCATTATCGTCGGTCTTTTCCTGAAATTTGTCAGAAGATGCACCGCATACAGGACATTTCTCCGGTGCCTTATCCCCTTCATATACATAACCACAGACAGAACATACAAATTTTTTCATAATAAAATCATCCTCCTATAATATCTTTTTATTGGTTAATCTATTTATAACTGTTATCGTTTGTTTCAACAGTTTTTATTATATAATAATTATTATTATAAATCAAGTGTTTATTGAAAATTTTTTTATTTTGTGTTATTTCTCGACTTCATCCAGTATTTCCCTCTCAACTTTATGGATATCGGGTACGTAACTTTTTATGAGTTTAAATTTCCCTTTTAGCTTATATTTTCCCATGCTTGCGGGAATAAGAATACTATCACCAGTTTTTATCGGTTCGGCACCATTATTATAAACTACATCTCCTCTACCATCTACACAAGTAAATATATGAAATCTCTCTTCATCACTGGATTCTTCAGCTTCACTCCATATATCATACAATTCCATGGAGAATTTTTCTGAAAGACACAAATAGGTTTCAGAATATCCATTCCTCAAAACTCTAATACCGGTACTATTTTTTGCCTTTAACTTTAAGTTAACCACATCCAGGGCCTTTTTTACATGCAGCTCTCTTCCTCTATTATAGTCATATACCCTATAGGTAACATCACTATTCTGCTGTATTTCAGCCAGAATTACGCCTTCGCATATAGCGTGTACCATACCACTCTTAATAAAGAATACATCCCCTTTTCTTACATGTATTCTATTCATACAAGCCTCCAGATTTCCTTCAGCTATCCCATTTTTAAACTGTTCATAAGTACACCCTTCTTTAGCACCTACTATCAGGTTGGCACCTGGAAATGCTTCTATAACATACCATGCTTCAGTCTTGCCCATTTGCTTTTCAACCCTGTCTGCATATTCATCATCGGGATGAACTTGAATAGACAACTTGTCAGTAGCATTGATCAATTTTACAAGCAGTGGAAATCTATTCTTATCAATCTTTGTTCCCAAAAGTTTATCTCCCTCATTTCTGATGAGCTCATCAAATCTCATTCCACTGAACTTTCCATTTGAAACTATACTTATGCCATTTGGATGGCATGCTACATCCCAGCTTTCTCCTATTTTGCCTTCAGGAAGATCATCTCTAAATAATTCAAAATCCCTTCCCCCCCATATTTTTTCATAATACAGATTTTTAAATTTTATTGGATACATAAAATCATCTCCCTTGTATAAATATATTATATAATTTTTATTTATTAATTGTTGGTTTTTTATATTGTAAAAAAGTTATTATCGTGTTATATTATTAACACAATATATTATTAGCTAATAATATATATTATTAGATAAATATTGTAATTAAAAATCAATTATACAGGGGGAATATACATGTCTCAATTTATCAGCAACTTGAAATTAAAAACTATCCTGAAGTCAAGTTTTTTTGTAATATCCTTATTTATAATAATAGCTGGAATTATAGGTATACTTGGCATGAACAGAATAAATTCAGGCTCAAATCAACTTTACAGCAGCAACCTAAGGACAATACAGTCCTTAAACAAATTTGACTCCAATGCATTGAATTTACGGCTTGAAATAATAAATCTGGTAGAGAGCAGAAATAAGAATAAAACTCCAGATGCTTTAAAAACTATTGAACCTCTGAAACAATCCAATAATGCAATATTGAGCTCATACAAAAATGGAAATTTGAATTCTCAGGAAAAAGCTATACTGCCTAAATTAGAAAGTCAACTTACGGATTGGAGAAATATATGTACTAAAATTACAGACCTGATGTCTGAAGGTAAATATGATGAGGCAATGATTTTAAACAAAGAAGCTGCTCATTATAGAAATAACTTAACAAATACTACAGATGAATTAATAAAAATTGTAAACCAAAAAGCTGACAATACTAATTCGCAAAATATGTTGATATATAAGAGTTCTTTTTACTCAATACTTATAGTATCCATATTTGGGTTGGTTTTAAGTCTAGTGTTGGGACTTAAAATAAGTAATTCAATATCATCAAGTGTTGATAAAATACTTTCCTTTACAGACCTGTTAAGCAAAGGCGATTTAAGTGAAAACCTGCAAATGTATGGAAATAACGAATTATCTCTGATAGGACAGGAATTAAATGCTGCAAATATAAATACAAAAAAGTTAGTGAGCGAAATAATGCATTCCACTGAAGACATGAGTGCATCCAGTGAAGAGCTTTCTGCTACTACTGAAGAAATTTCGTCAATGATGTTATCTGTAAATCAGGCTACGGATCAAATAGCAAATGGTGCTCAAAACCTGAGCAGTATCACAGAAGAAATAAGTTCAGCTTCAGAAGATATGAAGAACAATATATATGATCTATCGAACAAGGCTGATGAGTCTACAAAATCCTCACTGGAAATAAAAGATCGTGCAGCAAATATAAAGGAAACGGCCTCCAAGAATATACGTGAAGGTGAACTTATATATAATGAGAAGAAAACCAATATCGTAAAAACAATCGAGCACGGCAAAGTTGTTTCGGAAGTTAAAATAATGTCAGCCTCTATAGGAAATATAGCCGAGCAGACAAATCTTCTGGCATTGAATGCAGCTATCGAGGCTGCACGTGCAGGAGAACATGGAAAGGGATTTGCAGTTGTAGCCGATGAAGTTAGGAAACTGGCGGAACAGTCTTCCAGTGCTGTAGAAAGTATAAATAAAATGGTTCTTGAAGTGGAAAGCGCTTTTGGAAACCTATCCCAAAGCAGCAAAGAGATTCTCGATTATATAGCAAACAATGTGAATCCAAGTTACCAGCTTCTCATGGATACAGGGGTGCAATACGAGAAAGATGCAGAATTTATGAACTCCATATCACAGGAAATAGATACTTCATCAAAACAGATGAAGTCCATAATATCTCAATTAAATGCTGCAATTCAAAATGCCGCATCTACGGCGGAAGAATCTTCTTCTGGATCAGAAGAAATATTAAGCAGTATAAATGAAGTAACCAAGGCAATTGAAGATATATCTACATCCTCTCAGAATCAGGCGGAACTTGCAGAAAAGCTTGCAGGTATGATAAATAAATTCAAAATCAGTTAACAATTATATCCTAACTTATTCACTATGTCCTGCTATAATTTATATAGTTGTTAAATTACAGACAGGAGGAATTTAAAATGAATATACTAGTTTGCGGTGGCGCCGGTTACATAGGGAGCCACATGGCAGCACATTTATTAGAAAATAATCATAATGTTATAGTACTTGATAATCTCCAGACCGGTCACAGAGAATCTCTCTTAGGAGGTAAACTCTATATTGGTGATCTTAGAGATGATTCAATATTGAATAGGGTTTTTACTGAGAATCATATTGACGCAGTAATAGATTTTGCAGCAAATTCACTTGTTGGAGAAAGCGTCCAGAATCCTTTGAAGTATTTTGAAAATAATATATACTCAACTATAAAGCTTTTGAAAGCAATGAAAAAATATGATGTAAAATATATTGTATTTTCTTCAACTGCTGCGACCTATGGTGAACCTGAAAACGTGCCTATAATGGAAAAAGACAGAACACTTCCTACAAACCCATATGGTGAATCAAAGCTTGCAGTCGAAAAAATATTGAAATGGTGCGACAGGGCCCATGGCATAAAATATACGGCTCTGAGATACTTCAATGCCTGTGGAGCACATATAAATGGTAAAATCGGTGAGGATCACAATCCTGAAACTCATCTGATACCTATAATACTGCAGGCTGCTTCAGGTAAAAGAGATAAAATAATGATTTTTGGCGATGATTACAATACTCCAGATGGATCCTGCATAAGAGATTATGTGCATGTATCGGACCTTGCATCAGCCCACTTGCTGGCATTGAAAAGACTTCAATCTGGAGGTGAAAGCAGGATTTACAACCTGGGAAACGGAAAAGGTTTTTCAGTAAGAGAAGTAGTGGAAGTTGCCAGAAGAGTTACCGGAATAAACATTAAATCCGAAATTGCAGAAAGACGTGCCGGAGACCCTGCAATTCTAATAGCTTCTTCAGATAAAGCCATTGAAGAATTGGGATGGAAACCTAAATTCAATTCACTTGAAACAATTATCGATACCGCATGGAAATGGCATAAAAATCATCCTGATGGATATTCAGAATAAAAGGAAAAGTTCCCCCACTATAATGTGAGGGATTTTCTTTTTGCATATATTAAAATTTTATCTGGGAAGGATATTTCCATTTTTGAATTTCTTCAATAGGAACTACCTTTGGCTCCTTTCCCCCGTTTATCATAAGAGCTCTATAGTATATCCCGGCAAGTTCTTCCACATAGTGTGCCTTCAGCAGTGCTTCCTTCGGATCTTCATCCACCGTCACTACTCCATGGCTTTCAAGAAGTATTGCATCAGCTCTCTGTATAGGTTTTATCACACTGTTTGAAAGTTCAGTGGTACCTGGTGTTCCATAAGGCGCAACAGGAATTATCCCGTCCTTCAGCTTGAGGTTTGCACACTCATAAACTATTGACGGTATTGCTTTGCCAAGTACCGCAAATGCAGTTGCAAATTTGGAGTGGGTATGAATTACTGAATTCACATCTTTTCTTGTCTTGTACACTGCAATATGCACCAGAAATTCACTTGTAGGCTTTACATTTGTCTCTATTTCAACTACATTTGCATCCGTATCCACCACGCATATATCGTGATAGGTCAATTCCTTTCTGTCCACACCTGTTGGGGTTACAATCACATATCCCGTTTTTCTGTCCCTTATACTGAAATTTCCTGATTTATGCCTGCACAGTCCTGAGCTGTCCGCTTCTTTTGCTATATTTACCAATTCCTTTTTTAATTCTTCCAACATAAGTGTTTCCTCCCAATCATCTATATATTTAAATATTCTGCCGTACTTTTATTTACTAACATGTCCATTTTGCCTTCATTAAAAAATTCATTCATAACATTTATAAGAAGTCTTGGTGCTTTAGATATTGCGTCTACAGTATCCCCTGCTATATGGGACGTCATGGTCAAATTATCCAGCTCTAATATTGGATCTTCTTTTTTGATAGGTTCATCCCAGAACACATCTATTGCAGCTCCAGCTATTCTATTTTCCTGAAGTACTTTTACTATGGAATCATGGTCAAGTATTCCTGCCCTGGCTGTATTAATCAGATAAGAACTTGGCTTCATTTTAGAAAGGAGTTTCATGTCAACAAAATTTTTTGTTTCCTCTGTAAATCTGATATGAAGGGATACTATGTCAGATTGACTGAACAATTGATCCAAAGGCACCAATTTTACTTTAATTCCTTGAGAATCCAACATATCCTGGGATACATATGGATCATGCCCTATTACTTCCACGCCAAGTTCTGTCAACTTTTTGGCAACCAGTTTCCCTATATAGCCCAAGCCAAGAATTCCAACCTTTTTGTCCTTAAGACAGGAAGTATATTTACTGTTTGGGAATTTTTTTTTCCAGATTCCATTTTTTATTCCCAGATAGCTCCTTGCTATATTTCTAGATTCAGCAATCATAAGTCCTATTGCAAATTCAGCTACAGGTTCAGCATTTCTAATTACATGTATAACAGGGATATTCATTTTTGTAGCAGTGTCTACATCTATGTGCTCAACACCTCCCCTGCAGGTTCCTATCAGTTTAAGCTTTCTACACTTTTTCAGGATTTCACCAGAAAGAGGACAAAAATGCCCTATAAATATATCTGCATCTTCAACAATAGCTTTTTCAATATCTTCAGGAACTGCTTCAGCATATGGTCCATTTTTTTCTATATTCAACATCACTTGCTGGAACTTTTCTTTTGAAGTCATTTCCCAGTCATATTTTATAATTTCTTTTTGCCTGCCGGGCAAAAGCAGTTTGGCTTGTTCTGCCATATAGTCCGAACTTACCAGAGTATCCCCTACAACCACAATTTTCATATAAGACCCATCTCCATTTCCTACTAAATTACTTATAAATTTGTCTCAATACATCTTTCACATCACCCAGTGAACTGAAAACAAGCGTAGGCTGTATTTCAGAATCATCCAGATCATGAAGCTTTGCTTCACCCGACAATACAAGGATGGTTACAGAATTGTTTCCCTTCCCTATGGCTATGTCGGTGTAAAGCCTGTCTCCTACAAAGGCAATTTCCTCTTCCTTGAATCCTGTGTCTTCAAGAATATATTTCAAGGTATGACGGGAGGGCTTTCCGAAAAATTCAGGAACTCTTCCTGTTGAAGCTGTAATCATTGCACATATGGAACCGCAGTCCGGTATAAAACCATTTTCAGTAGGGCAGTTGAAGTCGGGATTCACTCCAAGAAATACAGCTCCATTTCTTATAAATTCACAGGCCCTGGATATATTTTCATATACAAGTGATGTGTCAAATCCCGCAACAACCACCTCTGCATCATCTCCATCGGGATTTATTCCTGCCTCCCTGAAATCGGCTTTCAGGTATTCATTGCCAAGGACAAATATCCTCCTGTCCGCCATGTTCTGTTTTATATAATTTATTATTACCTGATTTGAAGTGAGCATCATGTCGTCCGTTAGCTCATACCCCATTTTCCTGATCTTGTTTACATAAAATTGTGAATTTTTAGAAGAATTATTCGTGAAAAACTTGAACTCGATATCGTTTTTCGTCAGTTCTTCAAGAAATTCCATGGAACCTTCCAGTATTTTATCTCCGAGATAAACAGTTCCATCAAGATCGAGGATAAAGCATTTTACCTTTTTCAAAATATCTTGCGTCCTGTCTGCCATATATACTACCTCCCCCTTTCAATACAACCTTTTATTCAAACTGTTTCTGAAACAGAATTCAATTGTAATAAATATCTGCTACACAGCCGCCTGCCTCATCCAGCTTGCCTATATCTTCAAGGAGTTGAAAGATGCCGTATCTCTTGCGCATGTCCTTTGCAGCAGCAAAACTTTTTATAAACAGTTCCCTGTCTATTCCTATATCCCGTGGATTCCATACGGCACCGCATTTTTTCAGGGTTCCGATTATATTTTCCGGCTCTGGAACGTTGACACTGCATATCTTTTTTATGTCCTCCCATTTCTCAAGTATCCTGTCCATTTGAGCCTTTCTCTTTTCGGGTTCAAAATTGATGCTGTCCTGTTTGAATTCAATGATGTTTTCGGCACTTCTTGTGAACACATCTTTTATATTCTGCGTCCACCTGTCTCTGTCAAGATGCAGGTAATCGCCTTTTTCAAGTACTTTATTGATGTCAATTCCTGCTGCATATTTGTATGCATAAGCCACAATTCCAACGCCCACACCTACGGTATTGCCGTGGGTCCACTTTTCTTCTTCACCCCTGTTCATAAAAATCATTTCATAACAGTGTGAAAGCTGATGTTCTCCGCCGGAGGCCGGCCTTGATGCACCCACCATACCAATGGCAATTCCAGACATAATCAGTGCATCCGTTATATTCTTCACAGTTTCAGCCCTCCTGCCTGTCAAGCCGGAGGCAGCCTCTTCACATTTTTTAAGAGAGGTCATGACCAGATTTTCCACCTCACTGCAGAGGTATTCTCCATTTAATACATTTGCAATGTGCCAGTCTGCAAGTGCAGTGTATTTGCCAAGTATATCTCCGAGTCCCGCCTGGAGCATCTGCATGGGTGCCTCTTTCATTATATCTGTGTCACCGATTATGGCCCTTGGATATGCTGCATCATAGGTAACCTTCACGCTGTCGCATATGAGAGGTGAAACTACTGAAGCATATCCGTCCATGGAGGGTGCCGTCCCAACAATTACATAGGGTATCCCCACCTTGTAGCTCAAAAATCTTGAAACATCGTTGATAACCCCTGAACCTACTGCAACAACAAGTTCCGTATCCTTCGGTATTTCAAAGAGCAGCCTTCCAAGGGCTGTCTCATCGGGTACCAGATGTTTATTGTCAAACAAATATCTGCTTACTTTGAACTCTTTCTTTAACAGCTCTTGGACTTTTCTCCCTGCCACTTCAAAGGTATGGACATCCTCTACAATAAATATTCTTCTTCCTTCATAATCCTTTATTATATTTGGGAGTTCATCTATGACACCACTGCCCACCTTTATATCATCTATTTCCACCCTGTGAGTCCTTCCACATGAACATTTGTACTCAAGTCCTGTCATTTCCTCTACACTGAAGCTTGCTAAATCCTTCATTTATTACCCTCCTTAAGAACATAATTTCATATATTTTGTCCATAATATGCATTTTTACCGTGTTTTCTAAAATAGTGCTTGTCAAGTATATAGCTATCTAACTTATCAAGTTGACTGTTGATATTTAAATTATAGTAGGCCATTTTACTTACTTCCTCAAGAACTACAGAATTATGAACTGCATCAGAAGCGTCTTTTCCCCATGTAAAAGGTCCATGTCCCCTTACAAGAACAGCTGGAATCTTATTTTCATTTTCATGCTCAAACGTTTCAACTATAACATTGCCTGTCTCTTTCTCATAATCATTTTCTACTTCAGCTTGAGTTAACTTTCTAGTACAGGGAACATCCCCGTAAAAGAAATCGGCATGAGTTGTTCCAAATGCCGGTATTCCAACACCTGCCTGTGCCATTATTGTAGCCCAGGTAGAATGTGTATGAACTACACCCCCTATATCCGGGAAACTATTATAAAGTACTAAATGTGTAGGTGTATCCGACGATGGTTTTAAACTTCCTTCAACTATATTACCCTTCAGATCCATGACTACCAAATCATCTCGTGAAAGTTTGTCATAGTCCACACCACTTGGTTTTATAACAAACAGTCCTGATTTTCTATCTATACCGCTTACATTTCCCCAGGTAAACTTTACAAGATTATACCGCGGCAGATCCAAATTTGCCTGAAGTACTTCATCTTTTAACTTTTCCAGCATTCTTACATATTCTCCTTTCTGAAATTTGCAAAACTTATGACTCCAATTTCTCTTCTACCTCTTCATTTTTGGCTGCAGTCCTTTCCAGATAGTCATATACAGCAACTTTATTCTTTTTAAACAAGACATACACTATCAAATATACAGCTATACAGATACCTATAAGCACAGGTGATTCTGTAAGAAATGCCATAAATATAAGACCGACCAGAGGTTTACCCAATATATTAAAACTGGTTATTAGAAGTGCCCCAACAGGTAATTTTACACCAACAGAGGCAGCTATTTGAGTAAATAATGAAGCCGTATGCGTACACATCAATAAGCCAATGGAAAACCATATAATTCCCGTAATCAATACTTTCAATATATTCCCATTTACAAGACACACTATACCTTCCACCATAAATGGTATTGCTACAAGATCCACTACAGGCAAAGTCTTGTTTCCAGGCAGAATCATAGCTATGACTACCATTATAGGTATTAAAACAATACCCGATATCAACGTAGCCGGCTCACCATACCCTGCTGCATCATTAACTCCAAGAAACCATTTACGGCCGTTTCCAGATTCACCTTTTACCGCCTTGCTTGCAGCCTGAGATATAGGAAGAAAAGCCTGGGCAAATATACCTGCAACCTTCGGAAATATAGCCATTATTGCGGCTGTAGCAACACCTGTTATTGCAATTTGTCCCCATCCTGCAACGGTACCTATTCGTGATATATTTCCCAGTATTCCAATTAGCAGACCGAGTATTAAGCCAAGTGAAACCGGTTCGCCCAGAAATCCCAGCTTCTTCTGCAATTCTTCCGGATTCAGTTTAACCTTGTTCAAACCAAGTTTATTAAGCAGCGGGTCCAATACTACCGCAAAAATCGCCGGCTCTATATTGTGAAGTGCTATTATCGTACAGTTAGGATATTTATAATAGTTTGACCACCTATTAGCCATGACTTCAGATATCAATAAACTAATCAAGTTCAAAAATATCATAAGTCCCAGGGCCAAAAACATATTTTTGGTGACTGCATAGGCCATGGACCCCCATACCATGTATGAGTAATTGTTCCACAGATCCGAGGGCTGAAATATATCCGTCCACTTTATCAAGAACAATCCTATCTGTAAAACCAGACCCAGGCACAGGAAAATCATTCCGACATTTGTCGAATAGGCAACCAATGCCGTAGCCTGCCACCCGACATCAAATACAGGAAGATCAATTCCTGTCCCCTTTACCATTTGTCTGACAACAGGTGTTATAATCGGCGTAAAAGAATTTATAAGCAGATTAAATCCTTCTAAGCCCACACCTACATATAAAGCTGAAAAAAATGACTTTTTTGTTGTAACCTTCAAAACCTTACATATAATGAATATTATTATAGGCACAAAAACCGGAGCACCAAATGTATCAAAAATATATTTTAGATCTTGTAAAAACATTTATATTCCCCCTGTAAAATTTTTTACTTGCTGTTCAACTTTTCTATTACTTTCATAACTTCCTCCAGAAACTCTTCTTCTCCAAAGCCTGTAAGAAATCCTACTGCATTTATAGTTGGTATGCCATAATCGGCTTTTGGCAACGGACTTGTATGAGTAATAAAATCAAATCCTCCTCCCTGTGCAAGATTAAGTGCCTCTGTTGGCTTGGCCTCAGTTGCAGTAATTCTAATACCTTTTTCCTCCATGGCATCCTTTAATTTTTCTGCAATCATAGATGAAGTTACAGTTCCTGAACCACATACCGACAAAACATTAAAAGCCTTTTTCATAATTAAAACCCCTTTTCATATAAATATTTATACTTAAGCTATATAAATTTGATCTATACAGCTATAAAGCTTAACAAGTCTATAACTTCTTTTTTATTTCTTGCTGATTTCAAATTTTTTAGCAGCTGTTCATTTTGGAAAACCGACATAAGGTTCTTTAGAAGCTTTATTTGAGAATTTGGATCTTTGACTGCCAGTAGAAACACTATATCTATATTCAATTTCTTTTCAGGATCTACCATCATACTGAATTGAACCGGATCTTTCAAAGTTGCTATACCTATACTGGATACATTGACATGTCCAGAATCCGTATGAGGAATTGCAACACATATATCTTTAGTATCAAGCCCGGTAGGCAGACTTTTCTCTCTTTCCAATACTGCATCTATATAATTATCTTTTACATAGTTCTTTGACAGCATAATTTTTCCTAACATGTTTATAACATCTTCCGATTTTTTTGCTTCTACATTTAATAAAATCAAATCTGGATCTAACATTTAACAATCACTCCTTAGTTACATAAATAATTATTTACTGTTTTAGTCCTTCCAGTATTATATTTTTAAAATCCACAGCATCCTTTGCTTCTTTTAATGTGTTTATAAAATTCATATTTAAAAACAACTTCAGAAGTCCAGTAACAATCCTTTTATCATTTACTTTCAACGCAGGAAGACATATGATCTGTGCTTTGCCTTTCCCCCAGTCAATAGGATCTTTAAGTTTGACAAACACAATTGACGATCTTATAACATGAGAGAAATCTCCATGTGGAAGCGCTACGCCTCCCTTTGAAAAAGTTGATGATATTTTTTCTCTCTGCAAAACACAATCAAGAAATTTCCTGTCTACATATCCTTTATTGACTAACAGTGAACAACCAAGCTCGATGGCTTTCCGCTTGTGTTCCACACAGGGTTCGAATAATATTAAATCTTCATTTATAACATTTGCAAGAATGTTTTTATTTTTTGATTCTAAAAACACATCAATTCTTTTAAGTTCTTCATTAAACAGATTGGGTTCGTATGGTATAAAATTTATACCGCTGATCTCAGGATTTATGGTTCCTACAACCGCAATTATTTTATAACTATTCTGAAGTTTCTTTATTTTTTCCGAAATCATTTCCTCCATAATTCCAATCTGAAATATTTTTACATCCCTGTACCTTTTTGAAAGTTGTTCACTTATATGTTTTGCCATTCCCTTTCCAGTGAGGCAAAGTGAAATTATTACCGGCGGTTTGTCATTTTCCTTTATATTCAATGGTAAAGGATAATATCCATATCTTGATTTGACCAAACTAAAATATATACTATCGAGATCATTTTCCGGTATGGATGCTTTTCTGACCGCTTCAAGCACTGTAAGCAGATCAACTCTATCAATAGTTCTGGTATCTATCCCAAGATTTTCACTTGCCATATTTCCCACATTTACGAGAGATCCCATATCCACAAGAAACAGTATGCCTTTTCCTTCATTTAACTTTTTTGATACTTGAAGGATTTTCTGATAGGTTACTGAAGGATTTTCAGTCAGGGGCATGTCAATTGCTACCGGAAAATTTATATTCAAAAGTTCTTTTACCACATTCACTATCTCAGTGGCTATTTTCCCATGTGATATAACTATTATCCCGACATGATTTTTAACAAGTTTGTCCTGTATTGCCGTCTTTATATACAATGCTATAAATCCGACTTCATCTTCAGGTATTGAAATATTTTTTACTTTTGCAAGTGATATGCTGAATTCCAAAGCTAATTCATACTCTTTACGAAGCTCCTCTTTTATTTTGGATAAATTCATATTTATTATGGGTTTTCTCAGTTTAAGCCTGTTTACAGTTTCCTGCAGATGTATACCTAAATACAGGAAAACATTTTCATTAAAATGACAATTGGAGTATTTTCCCTTCATTGCATTTCTCAGCTTTCTGATATTCTCCAATATATCCTTGTCCACAATTGTTGCCAGTTCATCCAGTGAAAAAATATTACCTTTATTGTCTGTAAATTGCAGTCTTTTAAATTGTTTGTTGATAAACTGCCACAATATTTTCTCTATATCTTTTAAATCCTTATGTGACTTCTTTAACTCATAATATTTCTGTTCTATCTGTCTATAAAAATCCTTTGGAAGCGAATATTCATCATTTTCTATATATCTTACAGATTTGAATTCATTATCCACAAAGGGAACAAACAACGTATCCCTAACATAATTTTTGGCCTGAATTATATTTGAATTTTCTATATTGATATCCTCGTAATCTCTGGTTATTTCAAAAATTTCACTGGTACCTATATTTATAATTTCATCAAATTTATTGATGTACTTCATGAATGCCCTGGCACAGGTGACTTGTATTTTACTCTTCAATTCACCAATATTTCCATTAAATTTTTCCACGGCAAATATCTCAATAACCTTTGCTTCGACAAAAATTTTCAAGTTTATTCTGTTACACTCCCGCTGGAAAAAATATTGTATGAGCTGAACCTTTTCCAGAACAGATCTTTGCTCCAATGCCGGTATTGTTATTATCATTGGTATACGCCTTCTAAACGTCAACAACAAATTGGATTGAATATCTTCAGTAGTTGCTCCTATCAACATTATGTTCACTTTTCTTTCTACATTCGTTTCACCCAATCTTCTGAATGTTCCTTTATCCAGTATCGAAAATAACATTTCCTGACCTTTTGGAGGGAGCCTGTGAATTTCATCTAAAAATAATATTCCATTATTTGCAGTTTCAACAATTCCTTCCTTATCATTGTCTGCCCCTGTAAATGCTCCCTTTTTGTAACCATATAATATGGAGAGCAGCAGCTGTGGATTATCTCCATAATCTGCACAATTGAAAACTACAAAAGGCAGATTACTTGTCAATGCACCTCTCTGTGATGCAAATTTATACATTGTTTCGGCAAATTGAGTCTTTCCTACACCACTTTCTCCAATAATCAAGGTGGGCAGTCCCAGAGGTGGGTACAATATTGCCGCCTTGGCTTGAGTTATACAGGTTTTTAAACTCCCATTATATCCAATCAAGTTTTGAAAAGGATCTGAATTCAATTCAATGGATCTATTGTCTGTTTTCTTTTCCTTCAACATTTCTTCAACTATATGTCTTGATATGTTGAATCCATAGCTCATGAGCTGTTTTGTAATATCTGAAATTGATATCATATCATTTCGGCTCAGTATCGTTTCAAGTGCATTTTCTAAATACGGTTTCCTCCTTTCTCTTGAATTAGGTATGTTAAGTTCTTTTCTTACAGCAGTAACATTTTCGCGCGTAGTAGATAGCATTTTTGCAAGTTTCATATCCGTATGCGGATCCTTCTTGTTTTCAACACTTATCAAGTCCAAAAGTCTGTCTGCCAAACTCATAACTTCACCCCTATCACTTTTATTAATCAGCAACTTTCATGCCATACAAAAAATTTAACTATTAATTCTCTTTAAAACATGTATACGCAAACGTTATCTATTATAATATATACTTTATTTAAAATCACAATACAATTTTAGAAATTCAATTAACATTTTGTATAACAAAAGAAGAGGCAAACATATTTCATTGCCTCTTCTTAAAAAATTAAACTTCCATATATAATATTTCTAAGGTTTTAGTACTACTTTTATTGCTTCTCCTGATCTTGTAAGCTCTATACCCTTTCTTATATCCTCCAGCGGCAGTTCATGAGTCACATATCTTCCTGCCTTCAATCTGTGGGAGGCTATAAGGGAAAAAGCCTTGCTGGCCTGCAAATTACTATATCCATAATGCCCGACCAATGACAATTGATTATAATGTACAATATTTGTATCAATTTCAGTCAGTTTTCCCTTTGGAACTCCTCCAAAGAATACAACCGTACCTGCCTTGCATGCCATTGATACCGCCTGCTTTTGTGCATCCGTTGACGGGCAGGCCACTATTACCTTTTCTGCTCCCCAGCCGCCTGTTATTTCTCTGACTCTGGAAACCGGGTCATCTTTACTTGAATTTATAAGATAATCGGCTCCAAATTCCTTTGCCATTTCAAGTCTGCTCTCAGACTGTTCAATTGCTATTACTGTTTTTGCCCCCCTTATTTTAGCCAGTTCGGTATGAAGGCTGCCTATCGGCCCCATTCCAATAATAGCTACAGTATCCCCCAAAGTTACATTCACATTTTCCTGGCAGGCATATACTGATGACAGCGGCTCGGTCATAACGGCTTCTTCATAGGAAAGATCATCCGGAATAAGCAGTGGAAGCCCCTTGCTTAATATCTTTTCAGTGAGAAGCATGTATTCTGCATAGTCTCCCTGTATCTGAGTACCAATGACAACGAGATCGTCACATAAACCGTCCAGGCCAAGTTTACAAGGCCTGCAATCATGGCAGGGTACAATTGGTGAAACAAATAGTCTGTCTCCATTTTTAAATTTGGCTACATTTTTTCCTGTTTCAACAACTTGTCCAGTTATCTCATGCCCGATTATCTGTGGATATTTCACTTTATAATGTCCAAAGGTAATTGTCCTCATGTCGGAACCGCACAGTCCTATAGCCTTGATACGGAGCAGCACATCATTGTCTCCACATATAGGTTTATCAACTTCCTTCAGTGAAATATCATCAGGTCCCTCGAGTACCAATGCTTTCATTTTTTCTGTCATTTTTTATTCCTCCTACAAAATTTTATTTTCGTTTAGATTATGAAAATGTTCTTCCTCCATCAGCGAGTATATACTGCCCAGATATAAAGCTACTATCTTCACAAGACAAAAATAACGCAATATTTGCTATATCCTCTGGTTCTCCAATTCTACCAATAGGTATCTTATCTATAAGTATCTTTCTTTTTTCTTGAGTAGGATATAATTTATTTAACAACTCTGTATTAATACTTCTTGGCGCTATAGAATTTACATTTATATTGTACCTAGACAGTTCATTTGCAAGTGCCCTTGTAAATCCAATCTGTCCAGCTTTAGACGTAGCATAATGAGCGCCCCCTCCAGTGCCTGTTAAAGCTGAACCTGACGAAATTATGACAATCTTTCCATATTTGCGTTTTATCATGTGCTGTCCAACTGCCTTGCATATCAAAAAACTTCCATTCAAATTTACATTTATAACTTTTGCCCATTCCTCATATGACATATCTATAAACCTGGTTCTCATGGATTGACCTGCACTATGAACAAGTATGTCAATTTTGTCCTCCTTTTTTATAATTTTATCTACTACTGAATCAACATTGTTTTTGTCGGTGATATCCATGTGAAGGTACCTTACATCAAGTCCCCTGTTTCTAAATTCAGTTTGAAGACCAATTCCCAAATTATCATTACGGGCCAGCATATACACGGAAGCTCCTTTTTCTGCAAAGGTTCGGGATGTGATCATTCCTATTCCCCTGCTTGCTCCAGTAACAAGCACTACCTTTCCACTAAATTTACCTTTCATCCCCACCACTTCCAAAATAATATTATTCTACTTGTTCATTTTTATCTGAGAAGGATACTTCCATCTTTGAATTTCTTCAACAGGAACTACCTTTGGTTCCTTTCCTCCATTTATTATAAGAGCTCTATAATATATTTCAGCAAGCTCTTCTACATAATGCGCCTTCAGGAGAGCTTCCTTCGGATCTTCATCCACCGTCAATACTCCATGGCTTTCAAGAAGTATTGCATCAGCTCTCTGTATAGGCTCTACTACACTGTTTGAAAGCTCGGTGGTACCAGGTGTGCCATAAGGCGCAACAGGAATTATTCCATCCTTCAGCTTAAGGTTTGCACACTCATAGACTATTGACGGTATTGATTTGCCAAGTACCGCAAATGCCGTTGCAAATTTGGAGTGTGTATGGATTACAGAATGCACATCTTTTCTTGTCCTGTATACTGCAATGTGCATCAGGAATTCACTTGTGGGTCTTACATTTGTCTCTATCTCAACTACACTTGCATTCATATCCACCACACATATGTCGTGATAACTCAATTCCTTTCTGTCCACACCTGTGGGTGTTACAACCACATATCCCGTTTTCCTGTCCCTTATGCTGAAATTTCCTGATTTATGCCTGCACAGCCCTGAGCTGTCCGCCTCTTTCGCTATCTCTACTAACTCCTTCTTTAATTTTTCCAACATAATTATCTTCCTCCATATCTAAAATATTATTGTAATAATTTAGTCATGACTTCATAGCCTGATTTATCTTTATAAAGTATTTCATATAAATTGTTGAGAAGTGGCATATCCTCAGCACTTAATTTTTGATCTATTTCCAACTGCTTTACTAGATCAAAGCCCAGCTTCACAGCCTGGCATCCTTCTACAGTTATGCCTTCATCATCCATCTTTTTCATAGCAGCTTTTCCGCTTAAACCTCCACCTATAGCTTCACCTATGACTCTGTTTCTACCTGCCTCACCTGTAAGTTCAAGATCTCCTATACCCGGGAGTCCAATAACAGATTCAGTATTTCCTCCAAGAGCTTCTACAAGTATCATCATTTCTTTTATAGCTGCAGTAAACAATGCTCCCTTTGCATTTTTATGAAAAAAGCCTGTTCTGTTTTTAAATCCTTCTGCTATTCCAAGGGATATCGCATATGCATTTTTCATTGCCGCACATATCTCAGTTCCAATTACATCATCATTCACTTGAACTCTATAATCTGTAGTATTTAGAATATTCTGCATATATTTGGCGCTTTCTATATTTTCGCTTGAATAAGTAACCCATGTAGGAGATTTCCATATAACCTCAATTGCTTTGCATGGTCCACCAACTGCTACAAATGAAATTTTATTTTTCATTTTATCAGGAAGAGCTTCTTTCATCATTTCCGGAAGTATTATTACTTTTCCTTTGCTATTCCTCTCAAAACCTTTTGATACACTTCCAACTATCATACTCTCATGCAAATATGGTATAACCCTCACGAAAATTTTTCTAAATGCATCTGATGTTATAGCCATTATCACAAGATCCGTATTTTCCATGGCCTTATCAAGCTGATTAACATAAAAAGTGTTTATTTCTGAAGGAAGCCTGCATTTATGTTTTGGATGCTTCATTCCATCTTTCAGATTATCGATTATTTTTTTGTCCAACTCCGTTCCCCATAGATTAACCGTATGTCCATTTTCAACCAATGGAACAGTTAAAGCACTACCCATCGCTCCTGCGCCTATTATAGTCACTTTTGCCATATTGATACATCTCTAATCTATTTTAAATATTTAATAATATCTTCACATGTTTTTTCCATACCTATTTTAGTGACAAATGCTGTACCCATAACGACAGGTTTATCTATTCTAGAACTATTGGGTCCTATTAATACAACAACACTAGGATCTAATGCTTGAATATCTGCTTTATACACATTGACTCCTTCGACTTCCACATCCAATCCTTTCTTTTTGCAATATTCCATTATATAATTTACAGCAAATTCCATTTTATGCTGTGACGTACCTGTTGCAACCACTATCTTTTTACTCATATATTTGTCCCTTCTTTCAGTAGAATTTATTTTTCAAGCTTCCCCTCTATCTTATTGAAATTGTCATCTAAATTGTATTGCTTTTTAATATCATTTCTAACCCAGAACCACATTCCTGCATAAGCGATTAAAGCAATTAATCCAACTAAAAACACAGGTAAATTTTTAATATCAAAAATCTTCAGCAGTATCCATAACGTAACATGACAGCTCATATCTATACCTGAAATCATAGTTGCTCCTTTAGGAAAAGCAAAACCTACCGCATGACCTAATGTCGTAGTAAGTGCACCTAAATTTGTTGCAATAAAGAATACTCCACACATGGTTATAATAGAATTAATCAATCCTCTGAATATATTTCCTTTGGTAGCTGCTACCGCCCAAATAACAGTAAACGGCAATGCAGCCAAATCTGCAAAAGGAAGCAATCTATTATAAGGCAATATAATTGATAATACTATAGTAATGGGTATCATTATAAGTGCAACAGCCATATTTGAAGGATTTCCTACAACAACTGCGGCATCTAATCCTATATAAACCTCCTTACCTGGAAATTTTTTGGATATGAATTCCCTTGCACCTTCCGATATAGGCATTAAACCCTCCATGAGCAGCCCTACCATCTTAGGCATTAAAACCATTACCGCAGCCATTTGAATTCCTAATGTCAATGTATTTGCCACATTATATCTTCCCAATGCCCCTAATATCAGTCCCAATATCAGCCCTATAGTCAGGGGTTCACCAAATACTCCCATTTTCTGCTCAATTATCTTTTCATTGATTACAACCTTGTTTAAAAGAGGAATCTTATCTTCAATTTTATTCAATGTATACATAATTGGAGCAAAGTTTACAGTTTCACCATGAGGCAATGATATACCTGGAAGTCCAAAATAGTGTTCAATAACAGGTGCCGTCCAATCCGCAAGTTTGAAAATAACAAATGTATTAATCAGGGCTACAACTATAGCCAAGACTATATTCTTATCAAAAGCATAGTAAACCATTGCACCTGGGAATATCAAATGCCAGTAGTTCCATATATCGACATCCATAGTCTTGGTCATATTAAAATAAAGCAGTATCATGTTGAATATGAAAATAGCTGGAATCAGCAAAGCTGCTATAGGTGTTGCAAATGTTATAGCCGCTCCCACAGGCCACCCTACATCTATTATGCTTAAATGTACGCCCAGATTTTTGACCAATGCCTGGGCTGCTGCTCCTACAGAATTAGTCAGCAATTGAATAACAAGATTAAGTCCGACAAATCCAATGCCTATGGTTACCCCTGACTTGAATGACTTTTTAAATCCTTGTCCTAAAATCAGCCCGAAGATAATCATTATAATCGGTAGCATTGTAGCTGCACCTAAATTTAATACCCAATTAACTCCCGTTTTAATTAGTTCTAAAAAATTCATATCTCCACCCCTTAATCATTATTTTATTATGAGTTTACAAATCTACCTGTCGAGTTCAGGCAATATGGCATATTTAATGCCTTCCTGCCTTCCAATGCTCTCAAGTGCATCTATGGTTTTTGAAAGAGGATATTCTCCCGTTATAAACATACTGCCGTCAATCTCCTTGGTTGCAAGAAGGTGCAGGGCCTGCTGTATATGATATGGTGTATGGTGATATACTGCCTTTATCTGTATTTCCTCGTAGTGGAATTTCTGGCAGTCAATTGTTATCTGTGATCCCTTTTTAGTTCCGCCGAAGGCCAGTACAAGTCCCCGAGGTCTTATCATGTTTATTGCATTTTCCCATGCCTGGGGGAAACCTGTAGCCTCAATTGCAACGTCCACACCTTTTCCTTCCTGTGAGAGTTTTCTTACTTTTTCTATATGTTCCGGTGAGGATGCATTTACCGTGTATACAGCCCCAAATTTCTTCGCCTGTTCAAGCCTGTAATCTGACAGATCTACAGAGATTACCCTTGCACCTTTCAAAGTGGCAAGCTTTACAAACATGAGGCCTATTGGACCGGCACCTATTACTGCTATGGTTTCACCAACTTTTATCGGGGTTCTATCTATACCATGGACGGCACATCCAAGTGGCTCTACAAGGGCGGCCTCCCTATAATCAAGTCCTTCAGGAATCTTGTAGTAGTTGTAATTGAGTATTCTCTCGGGAACCACAACGTATTCCGAAAAAGCTCCATTTAAATACTGAAGGTCCTCGCATAGGCTGAACATTCCTCTTTTGCAGAAATAACAGTGGTAGCAGGGCGCGGTATTTGCACCTACGACCCTGTCGCCAGGCTTAAATCCGGTAACGTTTTTACCGGCCTCGACAACATCACCTGCGAATTCATGTCCAAAGGTTGAAGGTGTTTTTGTAATTATAGTGGGATGTCCTCTTCTGTAGGTCTTGAGATCGGTACCACAGGTAAGGGCAGCTTTGACTTTTACCAGTATCTCGTTGTCTCCGGGAGTGGGTATGTCCACCTCTTCAAATCTTACATCTCCTGGTGCATAGAACATCTGTGCTTTCATTTTTCCTTTCATGCTTATTCCTCCTTGTTTTACTTATTTGTCAGATATACAACGATTTCATCTGTAAGCTTATCGATTCCTATTCCTGTCAGAAACGGCAGTCCTGCAAATTTTTTTACTCCCTTTGCAGCTTCATCATTTACAGGTGTAGTGTGAACTATTACATCTGGCTTGAACATGTCCACCTTTGAAGCCACTTCAATAGCTTTACATTCTGTAACATCAACATCCAGACCTTTTTTGATAAGCATTTCCTTGCATTTCTCTGCAGCTACGGTAGATGTAGCTACTCCAGTTCCACACACAGCCAAAATTTTAAATTTACTCATAATTACACACTCCCAACTATAAAATATTATTTTATTTAATTCTTACTTGTAAATACACTATTTATCAATGACACTAAGCTATCGATTTCATCCTCCCTGCATATCTTCTCAAGCAACTCACGATCCTGTATAATTTCCATCAATTTTTGAAGTAATGCCAATTGTGCATTTCCATCCTTCATGGCAAGCATGAATATTATTTTTACATCGACCTTGTCATCGCGTTCACCTCCCATCATGTTGAATTCAACTGTATTCTTCAAAGTTGCCACAGCTATCATTGGACTGTTTACGTGTTCGACATCAGTATGTGGAATGGCTACTCCACACCCTTCCGCCTGTAAGCCTGTCGGAAATACTTTCTCTCTTTTTAAAATACCTTGTATATACGATTTTTTTACATACCCTTCTTTACAAAGCCTATCTGCCATTTTCTTGAGCACTTCAATTTTGTCGGTATCTTCCAAATTTATCAATACAACTTTTTTATCTACTTTGAATTTTTCTAAATCAAAAACCATCTGGGAAAACCTCCTTAATCGTCATTCATTTTTCACCATTTTACTAAAGCAAATGCCATGCCAAAAGTAAGGCTGAAAATGTATTACCTTGAACTCAGCAAATCTATTAATTCCCTTTTATCCACTGTATTCTTGATTTTATTTAATATTTCTTTGTTTCTTATAATACTATAGAGCCCATCTATATAGGATTTTGAATCTTCATTCAGTGCCAGCATAAATGCAATTTTCACCTTACATTCCCTCTCCCACTCCACAGGCTTGTAAAGTATTGCTACAGCAATGGCAGGTTTAGTGGTATAAATTGATTCACCATGAGGTATTGCAATTCCTCCCTCCAAATAGGTATTACCTAGGGCTTCACGTTTGTAAACACTTAACATAAACTTATCGTTTACATAGCTGTTTTTTTCCAGAATTTCAACCAGACTGTCTATTACCTGATTCTTAGTATCAGCTTTAAGATTGACTACTACAAGATTTTCATCTAAAATTTCTCTTATGGGATTATATATAACCTTTTCACTATTTATAAGATTTCTCAATTTGCTTATTCCACTCTCTCCAAGAATCTCTTCCACAGAAATAAATGGGATATTCTCTATTTCAGGATTTATGCTTCCCACAAATGCTATTATGTCATTTGTCTCTCTTATCTTTCTTATTTTATCCTGGATGTCATTTTCGTCTATAAAACCCAACGGAATCAAATTTATGTCTTCGTCAAATGAAGAAATTACTTCCTGTATATAAGACTTTATTTTAATGGCAGTTCCCTTCCCGGTAATACACATGGTAATTATCGCTTTAGATAATTTTTTTCCATTTGGTATTCCCTGTACCCTGGCCACATATCTCTTATCTTCATCCAGATTATTGGCCACATCATCCAGGCCGCTGTTTAATATTATTGCCCTTCTCAATGCCTCCAGAACCATAACTGTATCAACTCTGCCTACAACTCTTGTCTGAATACCTGTCTTTTCCGTTACTATTTCACCAAAAGTTACAAGAGATCCCATATCGACAAGTATCAAACATCCTCTTCCCTCATCTATTCTCTCGACTAATTTTATAGTTTTATCCAGCACAGCTTTTGGACTTTCATTCAATGCCATCTCCACACCAACAGCATGATTCACTCCCAGAAGTTTATTTGCAACTTCCACCATTCCTCCAGCTACATGTCCATGTGTAATTACAATAATGCCGACTTTCCCTTTCCCAATAATCTCCTCGTTTGAAAATGTTTTTAGATACATTGCAATAAATGCTATTTCATCTTCTGGAATTATTATATGCAGATTATCATCAATTACACGTGACATCTTTTTTGCTATATTAAACTCTCTGGGATTGTTTTTAATTATGCTTTCAAGGTGAGGATTTTTTATGATCTTTTTATTGACAATTCTTTCATAAGTAGAACTTAAGTGTATTGCAAGCGAATAAAATAAATTACCCTTTATGTTTAGGTTTTCAGTCTGTGCTATAGAAATTGCCTGTTCTGTAGTTTTCATTATATCAACACCTACAATCTCTCTTAGTTCCTCCTTTGATATAGCCGTACCATGATTTATATTTTTAGCGAAATTTTCTAATTCTTCCTCAACTTCATTTCCAACTACGCCCTCTATTTCCGATTTCGAAAATCCTTTGTTTTCCAATTCATTGTATCTTTCCTCTATAAACTGATATATATTTTCCGTCATAACATATCTATCATTTATGGCATTTATTGTAGAAGTTTTATCTTCATTTATTACAAGATCTTTATTCAAAATATTATTTATCTCAGGTCCCCTTTTATCTACTCTTAAAAGTCCTGTTTTTACATAATTGGGAAAATCAGAAATAGTTATTATGACTTCATCTGTTTTAACCGCCATGCAATTTAAAAAACCTCTTGCACATCCTACCTGTATATCGCTCCTTATCTGTCCTATATTACCTGGACAATCATAAAACATAAGTGCTTTTATTGAATCAGTTTCTACAATAATCTTCTTTTGAAGCCTGTGCATTTCTTTCAAAAAAAACTCTTTTATTATATAATATCTTTCCATTATCGGTCTTTCTTCAAGTGAAGGCATTTCTATAACCATTGGGATTCTTCTTCTAAAGGTAATAAGAAGAGATGATTTCGGATTTTCTGTAGTAGCAGCAATAAGCATGACATTGGTTTTTCTAAGATTTTCAGTTTCACCCAGCCTTCTGTAGCTCCCCTTATCCAGTAGATTAAATAGTATCTCCTGTCCTTCATTTGGCAGCCTGTGAACCTCGTCCAAAAACAGTATTCCTCCATCTGCTTTTTCTACCAATCCTTCTTTTTGAGAATCTGCACCGGTAAAAGCACCTTTTTTATGTCCAAATAATTGAGATAGAAGCAATTGCGGATTATCAGCATAGTCGGCACAATTGAATATTACAAATGGGGCATCCTTTGTAAAGGTTCCCGATGCTACCGCAAAATTATACATGGCCTCGGCCATGTAACTTTTACCTACCCCCGATGGTCCCAATAAAAGTGTATGAAGACCATGTGGTGGGTACAGTATTGCCGCTTTTGCCTGATTTATCTGAAGCTTCAAGCTTCCATTTGATCCTATAAGTTCTTTGAAAAAATGGGGATCATGGACATCAAAACCCATATTATCACCAGTTTGTTTATCCATATTCTCTACATTTTCAACCATCATTTTATTGAATTCCTCGCTGTTTTTAACCTCATCTCTAAGCTGAGTCACGGTAAATCTAGATACGTTATATCCCATATCATTCAAGTAACCTGTTAATTTCCTGTCTGATATATTTTTATATCTTTTCAATAAGTGTAAAATATCCTTTAATATAAATGCTTTTCTTCTTTCTCTCGAATCGGGTATATTATTGGAAAGTCTTGCTTCAGTTACTTTTTCTCTTGTAGTATTTAATAATTTTGCAATTTTTTCGTCTGTAAGTGGATTTTTTTTATCTTCACCTCCTATTATTGAGAATATATCTCTTTTTTCATTATTATACAAAATAAGCACCCCCTGATTTTATTACTGCAATATTTATTCCAAACAGCGGCAGAATTTGTACCATATTATTATTATATATTCGGCTCCAATAATTTTAGCCGATTTTGTAGAAAATAAGTACAAAGGACTGTAAAAGATTAACCTTGGAGGTAATCCTTTACAGTCCTTTGTATAATATTACTGGATTTGATTTATAAGTTTTTTCTATACTCATCAGGAGTAATACCTGTATCTTCCTTAAATTGTTTGTAAAAATAGCTTAAATTTGAGTATCCAACTTTTGAAACGATATCAGATATTGATGTGTTTGAATTTTTAAGCAGATACTTGGCACGCTCTATCTTTATATTTTTTTGAAGTTCCTTGAATGTTTTTCCTGTAACTTTTTTAACCAGTTTTCCCATATAATCAGTACTATAATTGAAGTGTTCAGCTAAATCCTTGAGATTTGCATTTTTATAATCATTTCCTATATATTTCATAATTTCAACAGCTATGCTTGAATCTATCTTGTATACTACATTATGGGGCAGATATTTGTTATAGTCTCTCAGCAGTTCATTGAACAACAGTATCATATATGCCCTTATTGCAGTTTCCATACCATTTTTATTATCATGATATTCCATTAATATGCTGATCATAAAATTCCATACTTTTTTGTTTTTTGATGTTTTGAAATACAAAAACTGTTTGAATTTATTTTTTTCATACAATGATTTGACAATAAAATTTGACATCAAATCATTATCTGCAATTTGGTGCATGAATACCCAGTCAAAAAACTCCTTTTTTATAAGTACATTTATGGCTATGTCATCTTCTCCCGACTCTTCAATACTATGCTCCACATTCATATCCATAATTAAAATTTCACCTTTTTTTATTTCAATGGACTTGTCATCAACAGTCTGTCTTATACTTCCAGAATAAACAAAGACCAGTTCAAGATAATCATGCTTATGCTTGTTGAATTTAACAAATCTGTCATGCTTACGGATGGATATATCCTCTGAGTTTTTCATAAGCTTTTCATTGTTTATAACCCAGCTGTTCTTTATAATCCTGTTTGAAAAATGCCTTTCCAGCTCCATATCATAGCTTTTATCTTTTTTAAATCCCGATAATTTTTTCAGTTTTTCTTCACTGGGACTCATTTCCCTGAGCTTTTTATCCAAATCCCTAATATTCATGTGCATCACCTTCTCTAAAGGTATATTTATTTATATTAATCGGTGTTTTTTATTTGATCTTTAATATGTTAATTGGCATACCATGATCACCTCCATGCATATTTCTCGTAATAAATTCTCTATAACATGGTCGGGCACAGTATGCCATACTTAATTTTTATTTTATAGAAATAATACTTCTATATTTACAACTAAACAGATTATTAATAGTCATTCCCATATCTTTGCTTTTCTATTTCGTAAACACTCATTCCCCTTGTTTCAGGCGTATATATAAGTCCTATAACTAACTGAATGGCCAAAACTGCTACAAGGAATAATCCTGTCTTTTGGAAACCAAGCGCCGTCAACATAGTAGGGAAAACCAAAGAAATTATTCCAACTCCGGCACGTACCAGGAAAAATATGATTCCCTGTGCCTTGCCTCTATACTGCGTTTTAAAGAGTTCCACACTCCAAAGAGCGAAAAAGCACTGTGCACTAAAGCCTGCTGAAATTCCCCACAACATATCAAAGATTATAAGTGAAACCAATCCTACAGGTGCAAAGACAAGAACAAGCCATGCCGCAACTTCCATAACACATCCTACTGCAAATACTGCCTTACGATTCCATACATCTCCCTTTCTTATGAATACCAGATAAGTAAACAAAATCGTCATAAACCATATAATTGCATTTAAACCATTGGATTGTAGATTGTTCAAGTTACCTATTTTAGTAAAGATGAATGGTAAGAAATATCCCTGTAATCCAGCAACCAGGTTCCACAAAGTGTAAATCCCTGCGGAGAGAATAAATGCATGCCTGTTTGCCTTAATTGTAAATATCTCACTAGTTGGAGCCTTTACAAAGTCCTCTGCCTTTTCCTTTTCTTTCTGCTCCTCCCATATTTTTGATTCCTGAATCTGCTGCTGCAGAATCCACGTAATCAATGCTATGACAAACAACATTCCAAACATGATTCTATTTCCTAAAAGTCCCAATCTATTTAAAAAAATGGATAGAACAAATATAGTCATAGGAGCAAATCCCCAGGAAAATTGGCCCCATCCAATGTTTGCGCAACGTTTTCCCGCTGGAGCCTGTTCTCCCAGATAGCTCCATGATGCAGGAACTACCGCACCTACTGCTATACCTGTGATGATATAACCTGCTAAAAGCATAGGAAAATTAAATGATAACGCTATAAGTGCAACACCAAGCATATAAAACAATAAATCATACCTATAAATAAATTTTCTTCCATACTTATCAGCTAAAGGACCGCCTATCAATGCTCCAAGTGCTGCACCAAAACCATTGGCACTAACTGCTCCAAGAAGTCCCAAAGCCATATCGTCCAAATTCAGAAAGCTCATCCACAATGTCAATCCACTTGCACCTGCTACAATTGCACCTGCATCCAGGAAATTCGACATTGAAACCGTCAAAGTTTCTTTAAAATTACCTTGTTTATCAGACATTTGAATTCCTCCAATCTTTTATATGTTCATCAATCCATATGAAATACTTCTTTTAAATCCACTGATACAGGACTATTGTCTGGATTCGTTTGCATTATGTCCTTCATATAGGCCCACCACTTTTGACAAATTTCTGTTTCTGCACTCTTGTTCCACTTTTCTTCATCCTCTATTTCCAGATATCCAAATAAAGTATTAGTTTCCTTGTCTAAAAATATTGAATAATTTTTTCCTCCATATTCATGTATCATATCAACCATCTCAGGCCAAATTTCACTGTGCCTTTTTTGATATTCATCATGGAAACCTTCATAAACCTTCATTACAATTCCTTTTCTAATCATTTTATCCCTCCTAAATTTCATTTTATAAAAATACATATATACGATTTCAACATATACAAAATACAATTATGTAAATTGTACTGTAGATGATTCAGTATTCTGCATCACTGAATGATGCAGAATAACAAAACCATGAATTAACAAATCAAATCATTTATTTGAAGGCTTTCTTGTATATGTCAAGAATTTCAGTTTCAGAAGTATCCCTCGGGTTTCCAGGTGTACATACATCCTTGAAGGCAATTTCCGAAAGTCTTGGAAGATCCTCCTCTTTTGCTCCAATTTCAGATAGCGTCTGTGGAATTCCTATCTTCTTTGATAAATTCCTGACTGCATCAACTGCTGCCTTTCTGTACTCGTCAGCACTCATTCCATCTACATCTTCAACCCCCATCTGGCGGGCTATCTCTCTGTATTTCTCTCCAGTTGAAGGTGCATTATATTCCATTACATACGGAAGAAGAAGGGCATTTGCAACTCCATGCGGTGTGTCGTAGAATGCACCGAGTGAATGTGCCATGGAATGAACTATTCCAAGTCCTACATTTGAAAATCCCATACCTGCAATATACTGGGCAACTCCCATTGCCTCTCTCGCCTCCATGTTCTTTGGTTCGAAAACTGCAGTTTCAAGATTCTTTGATATAAGTTCTATTGCTTTTAGTTCAAACATGTTGGTAAGTTCCCATGCTCCTTTTGTCGTATATCCTTCTATTGCATGGGTAAGTGCATCCATACCCGTTGATGCCGTAAGTCCCTTTGGCATTGAAGCCATCATTTCAGGATCGATTACTGCCATTATTGGAATGTCTTTCGGATCGACGCATACCATCTTCTTGGTAGCTTCTTCATCAGTTATTACATAGTTGATTGTAACTTCTGCAGCTGTTCCCGCCGTAGTCGGCACTGCAATTATAGGAACGGACTTGTTCTTTGTTTCTGCTTCCCCCTCAAGGGATTTTACATCTGAAAATTCCGGATTGTTTGTTATTATTCCCACTGCTTTCGAGGTATCTATGGAAGATCCTCCACCTATTGCTATAATAAAATCCGCACCCGACTGGGCATAATTTTTAACTCCTGTAAGTACATTTTCTATTGTAGGGTTCGGTTTTACATTGTCATAGATCTCATAAGGTATTCCCGCTTCATCGAGCTTCTTCGTTACATTTTGTGCTACATTGAATTTGATCAGATCCTTGTCTGTAACGACAAATGCCTTCTTGAACTGTCTTTTTTTTACTTCCTCCGGAATTATGCTTATGGCTCCCTTGCCAAAATAGGAAGTTTCATTAAGAACTATACGATTTATCATCTGCAATCTCTCCTTGTCAAATCAATTATTCATATAAGAATTTTTCAGGCAGGGTAACTTTGAATTCTTTTGCAAGATCTCTGAAGTTATCTGCTGTTATAGTCTGTTTCTTTCCACCCATGGACAGTACTTTTACAAGAATTTCAGCTGATTTTTCTGCCGTGTCCATAAGTCCGAAGGCAAGATCCAGCGTCTCTCCCGAGACAAAAGTTCCATGATGTGCCCATATTACTACATCAAATTCTCTCATAAGCTTGCTGGTTTCCTTTGCAATGGCTGCTCCTCCCGGTACCATCCACGGTACAACTCCAACTCCTGATGGAAATACTACAGGACATTCCGTTGCCATCTCCCAGAGCTGCCTCGTAAATACCTTGCTGTCAAGGGGCAGAACAAAGGTAAGCGCAATCAGGTTGGTAGTATGCGAGTGATATATGACCCTGTTTCTGCCTGCTGTAACTTCTTTTTTAACCGAATGGCTCATGAGATGTGATGGAAACTCACTGGTAGGATTTGCTCCATTTAAAAGTCCCCATACTATCTTGTAGTTCTCACCTTTTTCATCTATCTTCACCACACCTATATTGGCTTCAGGATCAAGTTTTATATTTCTCATGTATTTTCCGCTGCCGGTTACAAGAAAATATTCATTTGCAAGATTCGGAACTGAGACTCCTATTGGCTTGAACTCTGAACTTTCGTCAAGTTCCCCTCTTATGCCGTCTACATCGTCTTCTGCTATCCTGTAGCTCAGGTTGCCGCCGTTTCGCTCGTGCCATCCCTTGAGCCAGGCATCATAGGTTATCTTTATATAGTCCTTTACAAATTCCGCTTCTTCTACTTTCACTTTTATCACTACTCCCTTTTTGATAATTCCTCTTTTTCATATTTTTTTACTTCATCAAGCCATTTTTCTTTTACAGGAACATCGTTTATCTCACAATAGTAATCCCATACGGCACCAAACGGATATGTTTTGAATTCCTCCAGCAGGGCAAGTCTGTCAGTATAGTTCTCTTCATTCTGGAGTTCCTTCAATTTTTCATTCGGCAGAAGCATTGCATTCAAAAGCGCCTTTATCATGTTCCTCGTACCGATAACCCATGCCGCTACCCTGTTGATGCTCGCATCAAAGAAATCAAGACCTATTATTACTCTGTCAAGTGCATTATTCCTTACTATTTCCTTTGCAAGCTCTTTAAGTTCATCATCCAGAATTATAACGTGGTCACTGTCCCAACGAACCGGTCTGCTTACATGAAGGGCAACTTTGTCTGAAAACAGAAGCATTGATGAAATTTTGTCCGATACTACCTCTGTTGGATGATAATGTCCTGTATCCATCAGGCACAACACATCATTTTTTGCTGCATAATTGAGATAGAACTCACTGGAACCAACTGTGTATGATTCAGCACCTATTCCAAAAACTTTTGATTCCACAGAATCCAAATTATATTTTTTATCTATCTTTTCTTTAAATATTTCATCCAAAGAGTCTTTCAGACGCTGTCTTGGTCCGAGCCTGTCACTTGGAATGTCCTTATAACCATCTGGTATCCAAAGGTTTGTCAGACAAGTCTTTCCAAGTTCCTTTCCAAAATACTCTCCAATCTTTCTTGAAGCAATACAATGTCTTATCCAAAAATCACGAATCTCTTTATCGGGATTGGAAAGTGTAAGTCCATCTTTTGCTTTGTCATGAGAAAATATTGTAGGATTGAAATCCAAGCCCAGGTCATTTTTCTTTGCCCAGGATACCCAATTTTCAAAATGCTCAGGTTTTATTTCATCTCTTTCTACAAATTTTCCAGCAGTTTCAGCATATATGGCATGAAGATTTACCTTGTGTTTCCCTGGAATAAGACTTAATGCTTTATCCAGATCTTTTCTAAGCTCCTCTGGATTTCTTGCCTTTCCAGGATAATTTCCCGTAGCAGCAATTCCTCCAGACAGTTCCTTCTGATCCACCTCAAATCCTGCAATATCATCACCCTGCCAACAGTGTATGGATATTCTAACTTTTTTAAGTTCTTCCAAAGCCTTGTCGACATCTATTCCCCATCTTTCATATTCCTTTTTTGCCAATTCATATTTTTCTTTAACACTCATTTGCTTTACCTCACTTTAATTTATTTAAATTCTTTGATATTGAAAGAATTACCTATCAATTTTCTTACCTCGCCCAGATCTTTGCATGCTCCTGAGCTTAGCAGCTGAGCTGAAATATTACCTATAGCTGTTGCTTCTGATGGACCGGCAAATACCGTTTTTCCGGTAACCTTTGCAACTATTTCATTTAATAAATCATTTTTGCATCCCCCACCAAAGATATTTATTTTTTTGAATGGTTTTTCAAATATCTCTTCAAGAGATTCAACTGAACTTTTATAACTATAAGCCAAACTGTTAAAGACACAAATTGCAATCTCCCCAACTTCTTCCGGGACCTTTTGATTTGTTTCAATACAATGGTTTTTAATTTCCTGGATCATATTTTCAGGTTTCAAAAATCTGTCATCATCTACATCAATTATTGAAGGAAAGTCCATATAATCTCTTGCCAAATCCGCAATTTCTGCAAAAGAATATTTATTGTCAAGATTTCTTCTAACTTCTTGAATAATCCAAAGCCCCATTATATTTTTTAAGAATCTGTATCTATAATCTATTCCTCCCTCATTGGTAAAATTGTAGTTCATGGCTTGAGGAACACATATCGGGAAACGATTTTCAACACCAATCAAGGACCATGTTCCGGAACTTAAAAATATGCTTTCATCATCATTGCAAACTGAAGCTATAAAAGCTGATCCTGTATCATGAGATGCCACTAAAATAACCTCCGTGTCAAAACCAAATTCATCTACCAGTTCATTTCTTAAATTGCCTAATTTTGTTTTAGGCAGTCTTATTTCTTGAAAAATACTTTTATTTATACCAAAAGTATTCAAAATCTTGTCATCCCACGTTCTATCAAAAGAATTCAAAAGCTGGGTGGTGGAAGCATTTGTATATTCTGCTGTCTTTTTCCCGGTTAACAGGAAATTCAAATAATCAGGTATCATCAAAAATGTCTTTGCTTTTTCTAGATAATCCTTGTGTTTCTCTTTTATAGAAAGTAACTGGTATAAGGTATTAAATCTTTGAAATTGAATTCCAGTATACAAGTACAGCATATCCTTTGGTATCTTTTCAAAGGCTTTTTCCATAAACCCCTCTGTCCTATTATCTCTATAGGATACTGCATTTCCTATCACTTTATCCTTTTCATCAAGCAGTACAAAATCCACACCCCATGTATCTATTCCTATGCTCTTTGGAATTTTACCTATTTCCCGACATCTTTTTATGCCATTTTTAACTTCATTGAACAAATTTTCAATATCCCAGCAGTATTCATCATTTATTTTGCCTATTCCATTTTCAAATCTATAAATTTCTTCAATCTTTAATTTTCCATTTTCCACATGGCCTAAAATATGCCTTCCACTTGAGGCACCAATATCTATGCCCAAATAATATTCCATATCTGTATCTCCTTGCTAAAATTTATTAATTGCCTTATTAATAAACATACTCTGAATTATACTAACCAAAATTCATATATTTTATGTTCTTCTTCCTTAATAAAATTATATAGCAGCTTAATCGTTATCACACTGTCCAGAAAAGCTTTACTTATTGTCAAAATCAGGCCATGATAAAAGAGCCTGCATTTACCAGATGTCTCTTCAGCATCTGGCAGATGCACACTCTCTGCCAAGTTATTTTTAATTTACAAACACAATTCTAAACGTGGATCCCTTTCCCACAGTGCTTGATACACTTATATTACCCCTGTGTTCCTCAACTATTGTCTTTGCAATTGCCAACCCAAGTCCAAAATTACCTTCTCTTTTGGCTCTTGATTTGTCGACCTTATAAAACCTGTCAAAAATCTTGTTTAGATGATTTTCGGGTATTCCCTCTCCAGTATCAGATACCAATATTTCGATTCCATTTTTAACTCTATGTACTTTAACCTTTATCGAGCCTCCTTCCGGAGTATGTTTTAGCGAATTATCAATCAAGATAGCTATAAGCTGCTTAATTCGTCCTTCATTTCCCATAAAAATTATGTCAGGTTCAATATTGGATTTAAGGTTTATTCCATTTTTTATGCAGACTGCTTCAAATGGGACTACTGATTTTATAACAGCATTACTTAAATCAAATTTCATAAATGAAACCTGACTCTTATTGGAATCAGATCTTGCAAGAAACAAAAGACTCTCTATGAGTTTGGTCATCCTGTCCGTTTCCAATTTAATATTCCCCAACCATTTTTTCTGACCTGATACCAGCTCATCATCATTGTCAAGAACTATATCAAGGTTTGTAGTAATAACTGCAAGCGGCGTTCTGAGTTCATGAGATGCATCGGCAACAAAAGCCTTCTGCTTCTCCCATGCACCTATCACAGGTTTAAGTGATATATTGGCGAGAAATAAACTTATTATAAATACAAGTACAAGACTTATAATACATATTACTGCAGATATAATTATCAGACGTCTCAGCACTTCACTATCAACAGATTTATCCAGGAGTACTACAATAAACCCATAACTTTTAGGAACCTTGATATATCTCAGGGCAATATCATTATAATTTACAGTACCCTTGTCTTCCTCCATATCAAACACTTTCTTTACTAAACTTTGTGATTCTGTTTTTGACAATGTGGAATTCAAAGACATATCTATGATGTTTCCATTTCCATCTACTTTTATAAAGAAATCTTCTGACGAATTAAGTCTTTTCTCTGGAGGAGGCTCCATTAATGGAGGTATATTCCCCATGTGGGCCGTCTTAGACATTCTCATATAGGCTGAATTATCAAAACTTCTCTGCATTAAAATATATATACCTGAAAATATAGTAATAAGTACAAGCCCGGTTAATATCAAATTAATTAAAATGAGCTCTAATTTTAATTTGCGGAACATAGTCAAATCTCTTTTAAACAATATCCTACACCTCTAACTGTTTCTATAACAACACCACTTTTTATGCACTTGAGTTTTTTTCTCAGGTGTGAAAAATATACCTCAATATTATTGTTCATTTCTATATCAGAATCAATTCCCCATACTCTATCCAATATCTGATCCCTGGTTATAACCTGATTTTTATTCCTCGCTAATAGTTCCAAAAGCTGAGATTCTTTAGAAGTGAGCTTTACCTTGTTCTCATTATACTCAATTTCTCCTTTAAGCGGATCAAATAACAAAGAATTCAATTTAATATTTCCATCCTGGATATAATTCATGTTTCTCCTTCCAAGTGCTCTTATCCTTGCAAGAAGTTCCTCCTTGGAAAAAGGTTTTATAAGATAATCATCCGCTCCATTATCCAAACCTTCCACTCTATTTTCAACAGAATCCATAGCCGTAAGTATGATTACCGGAATTTCAATTCCCTTCTTCCTCAATCCTTTCAGAATATCCAGTCCATCTTTTCCTGGAAGCATCCTGTCGAGTATTATTATGTCGTATATTTCTGTTTCAGCCATTTCCTGGCCCTCAATTCCATCATTGGCAACATCCACATTATAATTATTCTTTCTAAGAATGTATGCAAGTGCATCAGAAAGCATAATTTCATCTTCAATCAAAAGTAATCTCATAAACTTTACCTCCTATTATAAATTATATATTATAAATTGCAGTGTTTAAATTTAATTTACATTTATTGTTCATTTTTTTAAGTATTTTTTAAGTATTTTTTAAGGTTCAACTCCCAAAATAATATATATAATTAATAATCAAATCGAGGTGACTAAAATGAATGACGATATAATTTATTCCATAGTAGTTCCTTTATACAACGAAGAACTTGTAATTGAAGAAACTTATTCACAATTGAAATCAGTAATGGATTCTACAGGTGAAGATTACGAAATCATATTTATAAATGATGGAAGTTCGGATGGAACGAGAATCAAGACAGAAAAAATATGCCGCAAAGATAAAAATATAGAGCTTATCAATTTTTCGCGAAATTTTGGACACCAATGTGCAATAACCGCTGGAATGGAATATGCTTCCGGGGAAGCAATCGTGGTAATAGATGCAGATCTTCAGGATCCTCCGGATGTTATTTTACGGATGATTGAAAAATGGAAGGAAGGCTATGATGTAGTTTATGGGAAAAGGGCCCAAAGAAAAGGGGAAACCTTTTTTAAAAAACTTACAGCAAAGACATTTTACAGGTTGCTGGACAGTATTACAAGTATAAAAATTCCTGTAGATACTGGCGATTTCAGGCTTATAGACCGAAAAGTATGTGATACTCTAAAATCATTGCCTGAAAGAAATAGATATGTAAGAGGCCTTGTAAGCTGGGTTGGATACAGGCAGACATCAGTAGAGTTTATAAGACATGAAAGACTTGCAGGCGACAGCAAATATCCCCTTAAAAAAATGCTCAAACTTGCCCTTGATGGAATAACATCTTTCTCATACAAGCCTCTGCTGCTTTCAGGATATTTAGGCTGTATTTCTTTATTTATAGGAATAATCTGTTTAATCGTAATTATTATAAAGCATATGTCCGACAATACTGGCATAATAAATTTCGGACTCATTATAGGAATTGATTTTATAATGTTTGGCATTATACTTGCGTGCATTGGTATAATAGGGCAATATATAGGGAGAATTTTTGACGAAAGCAAAAATCGTCCAAATTATATTATTGAAAGTATAATAAATAAAAATAAGGAACGTGATAAAAATGAATTCTCTAACTAAGACAATGGATTTCATTTTCAACGGCAGACTCAAACTATTAAGTCGTTTTTCTGCAACAGGAATACTTAATACACTTATAGATTTTATTGTCTTTACAATATGCCAAAGCATAATAGGTTTATATTACACAATAAGCCAAATTATAGGCTACAGCTTTGGTATAGCAAATAGCTTCATATTTAATAAAAAATGGACCTTTGAAGCAGGCAACTCCAGGAAAAAACTATATTATGAATTATTTCAATTTACAGTAGTCAATATAATTTCCCTTTCTGTTACATTGGTTTTTATGAAAATACTGATAAGCAATTTTAATTCAAATATATACCTGGCAAAAATAATTGTAACACTTATGGCCCAGGCAGTAAATTTCATATTGTATAAGATTTGGGTTTTCAACTAAGGAGGAAAGTTATGAAAAAAATAAAATTTACAAAAGAAAAGATTGCGATAACCGCAATACTGTTGTTATCAGCAATACTTAACTTTGCAAATCTGTCTATAGAGAATTATGGAAATGAGTATTATGCTTCCGGAGTAAAAAGTATGCTGATGAACTTTAAAAACTTTTTTTTCGTATCTTTTGATCCTGCAGGTTTCGTATCCATAGACAAACCACCTCTGGGATTTTGGGTACAGACCATATCTGCAAAAATATTTGGATTCAGTGGAATCAGCATAATTCTTCCCCAGGCACTTGCTGGAGTTATATCGGTGGGAGTATTATACTATATGGTTAAAAGATCCTTTGGAACTGCTGCCGGAATAATATCTGCCCTATGCCTTGCTGTAACACCCGTTTTTGTTGCTGCAAGCAGGAATAATACTGTAGATAATCTTTTGGTTATGACTTTACTGTTTGCATGCATGTTTTTATCCAAAGCAGCAGAAAAAGGCAAATTCAAGTATTTGATAATAAGTCTTGTGCTTGTAGGCATAGGATTCAATATAAAAATGCTGGAAGCTTATATGGTAGGTCCTGCTATATATATAACCTATTTAATATCATCAGCTGCACCTGTAAAGAAGAAGATACTCCATTTGATAGCAGGAACAGTTGTACTTGCTGTTGTGTCACTGTCCTGGGCTTTTGTAGTTGACATGATTCCATCGCAGAACAGGCCTTTCGTTGGCAGCAGCTCAAACAATACTGTGATGGAGCTAATATTCGGTCATAACGGCCTTGAAAGGCTGGGCAGTTCAAATGGAGGAATGGGGCCTGGTGGAACCCCAGGGAGAAACAATGGAAATTCTGGCAATGAAAAATTTAGAAACTTTGAAAGACCAGCATCTAACGGCAATGGAACTAATTCAGGTAATGGTTCCTCTCAATTTTCACAAAATATGCAGCCTCCTAATGGCGGACAGGGATTTCCAGGACAAAGTCCTGATTCTTATGCAAAAAATGGTTTCCAAAATAGATCTTTTAAAGGACAGGGTGGTCCTGGCGGTTCTTCAGGTCTTTCCGGAACTTTTGGAGGTCAAACTCCAGCGGGTATCACAAGATTATTCTCGAAAAATGTTTTGTCTGATCAGATAGTCTGGTTCATCCCACTGGCCATCTTGGGATTTATAGCTTCATTAATGTTAGAAAAATTTCGTCTACCGTTAGACAGCAGAAAAAAACTGGATCTGGCATTATGGATTTTATGGCTGCTGCCTGAATTCATATATTTCAGCTATACAACTGGATTATTCCATCCTTATTATCTGACTATGATGGCTCCTCCAATTGCAGCGCTGTCAGGAATTGGAATAACGTCAATGTGGAAACTGTACAAAAATGGAGGCATAAAAGCATGGCTGCTTCCTCTAAGTTTTATTATGGAAGGTATCGTACACCTTGTTATGCTTTCATACTTCACAAGCAGTATATCTTCTACAATAAGAATAATAATTACGGCTGCTGTAGTAATGTGTTTTATTTCCTCTGCACTGCTTATAATATTGAAACTGATAAAGAAAGAAATCTTTACTGAAATACTTACTGCAGTTGCACTTGCAGGAATTCTGATTACACCTGCAATAGGGTCTTCAGCTGCTATAAATCATGCAGTCAGCGGAACAATACCTGCAGCCGGGCTTGAACTTCTGTCAAGCGGCAATTCCCAAAATCCTATGATGGGCCGAAATGGCAGTGGAATAAACAGCAGCAAAAACAGCAAACTTGTAAAATTTCTCAAGTCCAATGCTTCCAATGTAAAATATGCCCTTGTTGTATCCAGTTCAAATACAGCCCAGAGCATAATACTTGAAAGCGGTCAAAGTGTAATGGCACTTGGTGGATTCTCAGGTTCCGACAAGATATTGACCTTAAGTCAGTTCAAGGAGCTCGTTAAAAAAGGTGAAGTCAGATATGTTCTCTCAGGAGGAGGAATGGGCGGAAGAGAATCAAATGATATTATGTCCTGGGTTCAGAAAAATGGCAAAAAAGTCGATCAAAGCGAGTGGAGCGAAACTTCAGAAAAAAATTCGCAGGGAAATAGTTCTGACAATAGAATGGGAATGGAGTCCCAAACATTATATGATCTCAAAGATACTGTACAATAATAGAAAACTATAAATGAAGTTGATATGCTCCTTATGCAGCAGCTAGTTAAAAAACATTATTTAAAGGGAGCATATCATTTTTTATTGACTTCAATTGATCACTTTTTTATAAGAGAGGCAAAATACTCTAAAGATGAAATGAATTTTTCTATTTCTGAACGTTCCATATCTTTTATAGTATCAAATATAAAATTCGAAATAAACTTCTGTTTCATGATGGGTATATCATGACTCGTCTTAAAATCTTCTGAAAGCGACAGCTTTACGATTCTTCTGTTGTCTTCCGGTATTTTCCTTGCTACTATGCCCTGTTTAGTCAATCTATCTATTATTCCTGAAACTGTACTTTTTGTAAGCATCATGTGCTCACTTAGCTGGTTCAAGGTTATATCGGGATGTTTATACAGATAAAATATGACAGTAAGTTGTTGTACCGTCAGACCGTATTTATCAGCATTCTCCTTGAATTTGATACACAGTAGCTTATGGATATTCTTGAATGCAGCAATTATTCTTTCTGCCTGATCCGATAACAATTTATCATCTCCAGCAAACGAATCCTTTTTTAGATTCATCTTAGTTTAATCACCTACCTTGTTTTGTTTATTTTATGCTATTCCTTTTCCATTTCTCATTACAAAAGCCAACAATATAGCTGCAATTACTATGACAGAAGTTACAACTACAGCATATGACATGGCATCCAGCATAGATTGGCCTTGAATCATTGCGGCTAATTTAGATACAGCTGATATTTTTGCAGCGGCACCGGGCAGACCTGAGTGTATATATGCACTTGTTAAATAATTTATAGTATTATTGACAGTTTCATTATAAACATTTATTTGCCCCGATAATTTCAGATAATTGTAGTTTGTTCTATTTTGAATTATTACAGTCATTATTGTTATGCTTAAAGAACTCGATATTTGTCTTATAGCATTTGAAAGGGCAGATGCTTTTCCAATCAATTTTGTAGGTACTGCATTCATCCCTGCAGTATTTATTGGCATCATGGCAAGCCCCAGTCCAACCGACCTAACACATAAAATCATAGTTATAAATTCTCTAGTGGAATTCATGCTTATAGACGTTGAAAGTATATATGAGCTTATGGCAAGTATTACAAGACCCGGTATTACAATTGGTTTGGCTCCTATTTTATCAAATAAGGTTCCACTTATCGGCATAAGTATACCTACGACAATTGCTGCAGGAAACATAATTAGTCCGGTTTCCATTGCCGTATATCCTCTTATGTTTTGAAGAAATAAAGGTATTACATAAACTCCACCCATCAATGCAAGAGTTAAAACACAAGTTATAACCTGACTTACTGTAAAATTGAATAACTTGAACACACTGAGGTCCAGTAAAGGCTCAGGATGGGTAAGCTCATTTACTACAAACAGTAATAAACTCAAACACCCAAGAACCAATAATATTGGATATCTTGCTTTTGACCAATCAATTGAAGACCATTCTCCAAGAACATATAGTATACTGACTACACCTATAGTAGATGATAAAAATCCTATCATGTCAAATGATTTCGATTTCTTTACTTTTGGATCCTTCAATAAAATTGCCGCCAGAATTACACCTATTATACCTAGAGGTACATTTAAATTGAAAATAAGTCTCCAGTCCAACTTTCCAATTATATATCCTCCAAGTGTAGGACCTATTGCAGGAGCTGCCATGGAAGCTATTCCCCAAATACCAAGTGCAAGTCCTATTTTTTCTCTTGGGAATACTTCATACACTATTGACATTCCAACTGGCATTATCATTCCTCCACCTATAGCCTGAAGTATCCTGAATGATATCATGGAAGTATTATTCCATGATAGGCCGCATAACATAGATCCTATTGTAAACATCGTTAGTGCAAACATATATACTCTTTTGGATCCAAATACATCCTGCAGATATCCCGTTAGGGGTATAATTGCACCAAGTGCCAGGGTATATGATGTAAGTATCCATTTTGAATCATCCATTGATACACCAAATACAGTCATGATTTTAGGAATAGCAATGTTTACAATACTACTGTCAAGTATAGACATAAACGTACCTATTACTACTACTATTAAAGATAACCAGCTGTATATGGAATCATTATTATTTTGTTCCATAAACTATCACCTCGTTATTTGACATGAATCTTCACAACTGCATTGGTTCCTGGAAGTATCTTACTGTTAAATTTATTCAATTGTATTTTTACAGGTATTCTTTGTACTACTTTTGTAAATGTTCCACTTGCTGAAGATGGAAGAAGTGAAAATGCCGATTGAGTTGCTTCACCCACCGATTTGATTTTACCCGTAAATTTCTGTGATCCAAATTGGTCTATAGTAATATCAACCGGTTGTCCTATTCTTATTCTGCCAAGTTTAGTTTCCTCTATATTAGCTGTTATATAAAGATTATTTGGATCTATCATGGTTGCAAGAGTCTGACCTAGAGACCATATTTCACCTATTGTACCTTGCTTCTTAACTATTCTTCCACTTATAGGTGCTCTTATTAGAGATTCATCTATATTGGAATCAGGAAGGCTTGTTGAGTCTTGACGGGCCAATATCTGATTTTTTACAACCGTATCTCCTTCTTCCATATTGAGCTCTAATAATTTACCGCTTATTTGAGGAGTTACACTTACAAAATCAGCACTAACCTGGGCATCATCAGTTGAAACATAATATGTATTTTGATACCAATAGTAAAAGGCTATACTAATTAATGCTACCACAATTGCGACTAAAATCGCAATGATTAATATTTTTCGTTTATCTTTCATGCTGCTCAAAACCTTCTTTCTTTACTTTTGTAATGCAATTTCTGCAAACATTCCAGGTTTTAGATTGGAATATTTATCTGTCAGTGTAACTTTTACTAATACATCTCTGCTTTGAGCATTGACTTGTGAATTTATAACAGATACTTTTCCATGGAATTCTTTGTCAGGTATTTCAGATATCTTTATATCAACAGCCTGTCCTACTGACAGCTGGCTTACAACATCCAGAGGTGCATATGCATTTATAAATAAATTTGTAGGATTGACTATGGAAACTATAACTGATCCAGGAGAAACTGTATCACCTATATTTACATTTCTTGAACTTACTGTACCTGAAATAGGTGCAGTTATTACAGCATTGCTTAGCATAGTTTCAGCTGCTTTTAAAGCTGCTTCCGATTGATCCACCTGTGCTTTAAAAACATCTATACTTGATTTGGTAGGACCGTTTTTCAGCATATCAAGTTGTTCTTGAGCCGTTTTATATTGTGCCTGTGAAGTAGTAATTTGCTGACTTGCAGAATCAAGCTCCTGCTGAGCTGCAGCACCTGATTTTACTAAAGCTTGTACACGGTCATAGTTTTTCTTAACAGTCTGGTAGTTTTGATATGCACTGTCCACAGAAATCTGAGCCTGTGAAATTTGTTCAGGACGTGTGTTATTTTGTGCATTTGATAGATTCGCTTTTGCAGTATTTACTGCTGCTTGCGCTTCATCTACCTGGGATTGAAGATCTTTTGTATCCAACTTTGCCAAAATATCCCCTTCCTTTACTTTTGACCCTACATCCACAGATATCTGATCAATTTTTGCAGAAACTTTTGAACTTATATCAGCTTTCTCATTCGTTGCTATTTTTCCTCCTAATATAAATTGTTCATCAGCAGTCTGTGGGATGTTGTTTATAGTTTTGGCCGTATTTTTGGAAGAAGCGCATCCACTTAGAAGCATTATTGCAGCCAAACAAAATAAAGTAACCTTTTTCATTGAAAGTCCTCCCTATGTAAACCATTTTTATAAATATTGTTCGTATATTAACATTACTTATTATACAATGATTTATTTTCACATTCAAGAAAATTATTCTAAATTTTTATGCTATGTGCAGTTATTTTGAAAATAAACATACAATAAAAGGGAACCTAATAAAAGGCTCCCTTTTCAGTATAACTTTTCAAATACATCTTTTAACTGTGCGAGAGAATCAAATATAAGAGTTGGCTTTACATCTGAATTCTGTAGATCCTCTTTTTTAGCCTCTCCTGTTAGCACAAGTATTGTAATTGCATTATTTCCTTTTCCTATTGCAATATCCGTATACAGCCTGTCTCCTACAAAGGCTATATCACTTTCGTCAAGCCCAGTATCCTTGATTATATACTCCAATGTATATCTGGACGGTTTACCAAAGAATTCAGGTTTTACCCCGGTAGATGCAGTTATCATGGCACATATTGAACCGCAATCGGGAATAAAACCATTCTCCACAGGGCAATTGAAATCAGGGTTAACTCCCAAAAATACAGCCCCGTTTCTTATAAACTCACACGCCTTGGATACATTTTCATATGCCAGAGAAGTATCGAATCCAACCACAACTATATCAACATCTTTTTCTGTAAGTTTTATATCTGCTCTTCTAAAATCTTCTTTTAGATAATTATTTCCCAGTACAAATACATTTTTATTAAGGAATTTTTCTTTTAGATGATTTATTATGACCTGATTTGAAATCAACATCATATCATCTGTCAGATTGTATCCCATATTTCTTATCTTCTCTATATACACCCCTGCATTTTTAGAGGAATTATTGGTGAAAAATTTGAATTTTATATTATCTTTTTCCAGAAGTTTAAAGAAGTCTATGGAGCCGTCAAGAAGTTTATTTCCGAGATAAACTGTTCCATCGAGATCAAATATAAAACATTTTATCCTTCTCAGTAAATTTGCCATTGATTTATCATTCATTCAATCACTTACCTCATCTAAATATTTTTCTATTCCATATGCAAATTTTTCAAGCAGTCCAAGATCGGACAACAAACTCAGCACAGTATATCTTGTTCTTATCTCTTTGGACATCAATACAGCATTTAAAATAGCTTCATTTTTTATTCCTATTTGTTCAGGCAAAGTTGGTGCCCCTGCCTTTACTAAAATATCCTTTATTTCTTCAGTAGATGGAACTTCTTTCAATACTTTTTTAATTTCCTCCTGATGCTCCCTGATCCTCTTAATTCTTTTAAGTCTTTCTGGAATAGATGTGGTCTTGTCTTTTTCACTTATTTCAATAATTCCCTTGGCAGCTTCTTTAAAAGTAGAATTAACGTCTTTCGTCCATTTATCCATATCAAAAGACTTTGCATCAGATATGGATTTGTCAAAATCAATATCGCTGTTAGCAAGCATATCTCTGAGTTTTGTAGTTATGACTGTATTGACTCCTACTTTTCTTCCATGAAGTATTGCTTTCTTGTTTTCAAATAAAAGCATCATCTCAAAGTAATGGGCCAAATGATGTTCAGAACCTGAAGCCGGTCTTGAATTTCCTACAAAACTCATGGCTATACCTGTCAAGACCAACGCCTCCATTAGATTTTTTATTGCTTCGGATTCTCTGTTTTTTATTCCCTCTGCATTTTCTATACACTTTTTTAAAGAATCCTCAACCATTTTAACTGTAACATCACAATAGTATTCTTCATTTATAATCTTACTCAATTTCCAATCGTTCAGAGCCGAATACTTGCCGACTATGTCACCAAAGCCAGCCAATATCATATCTTCCGGTGATCTCTTCAATACATTTACATCACCAATAATTGCCTTTGGCACTGCAGCATCATAAGTTATTTTCAAATTTCCAACTATAAGTGCTGCACCATTTGATGCAAATCCATCCATAGATGGAGCTGTACCAACAATAATAGATGGTATTCTCAATTTATGGCTTACAAATTTAGCCAAATCATTTAAAGTTCCAGTACCAACTGTAACCATGGCATCTATATCTTCATCTGTCTGTATAAGAAGTTTTCCTGCAGCTTCTTCATCTGGTACAAGGTCCTCTTTGATTTTGAATATAAACTCTTTATACCCAAAATTAACTTTATCCAGAGTTTCTGCTACAAGTTTTCCTGCTGCATCATAAGTATGTTCATCTGAAACTAAAAGTACTTTCTTGAATCCATATTTTTTTAATAAATCCGGAATCTTTTTTATGGCATCTTCTTCAATTATTACATCCTCCAGCGCAATTGAATGCTTTTTTCCACACTGGCAATTCAGGTCATCTCTTAAAAAGTCATTCAACTGTAATTTACTCACATTTTCTATTGTTAACTCCATAGCAAACACTTCCTTGTACTATATTTTAGAATATTCCCAATATTCCGGTAGCTGCTCCAAGAACTATAAGAATTCCCATCAATTTTATTGGTGAAACACCTTTTTTTACCAGATGCAAAACCAATAGTGTCAATACAAGTGGTATAAGACCCGGCATCAACTTATCCAAAAGATCTTTTTGAAGACTGAAATTTACTTTACCCATTTTGAAAGTTATAAAAGTCTGTAAATTTACAAATCTACCAACAAGTCCCCCCATTACAAGAGTTCCCAAAAGAGATGCTGCTTCAATTACCTTGTTGATTTTGCCTCCTTTTAATATTTCCTCGACTGCCTTTTTACCAAACTTATATCCATTTGTCCACATAGTAAAGGAAATAGTCGTCATTATGGCATACTGGGCTGCCAAAAATATTATAGGTCCCAGTATATTCTGTGTATTTGTTATACCAATACATATTGCAAGAACAATAGGGGTTATAACACCCTGGGTAAGCGTATCACCAACTCCTGCAAGAGGTCCCATAAGTCCTGTCTTTATAGCATTCAAACTTTCATCGGTTATTGGCTTGTTATTGGATTTTTCCTCTTCCATGGCTATAGTTACGCCATGTATTACAGAGCCACAGATTGGTTCTGTATTGAAAAATGAAAGATGTCTCTGAACAGCTGCTTTCCTTTCATCTTTATCTTTATATAATTTTTTTATAACAGGCAGCATTGAGTGAGCAAAGGCTGTAGCCTGCAATCTTTCATAGTTGTAATTGGATTGGGCAAACATAAACCATCTAAGCCAGCTTTTGATTATATCTTTTCTGTTAAGTTTTTTTTCACCTTCTGTATTGTCATTTTTACTGTCAACTGCAATATTTGCATCCTTCATCAATATTCCTCCTTACATTGATTTCTATGCCTTTGCGGCCGAATTGGTATTTTTTATAGAAGTTATAGTCAGTGCAAGCACAACACCTATTATAGAAATAATGACTATATCCAGCTTGAAGTATACGGACATCAATATTCCCAAAACAAAGAATGGCATTGTAAAAGAGTTTCCTATTAGCTTCAGGTTCATTGCGATTCCCAGTGCAGGTAACATAGCTCCTATTACGTTAAACACATGTAATACATTCGGACTTAGAACCTTCAGCATTCCATCTACTGCAGTCGGGCCATAATAAGCTACTAGCATTGCAGGAATAAAACTAAGTAAAAACAGCACAATTTGTGGAGGTACTACATTTATAAAAGGCAACTTGTCAATATTACCTTTTTCAACTTCCTTGTCAGCCCAGTGAACAAAGAATGAATTGATCGTCATTTTTCCTATCCACAATACAGTTGCAATAGTTCCAAGAGGAACCGATATTGCCATAGCAGTTTTCACATCCAGATTGGATGCTATAGCCAATGCTGTACCAATATAACCTGCAAAAGATGGGTCTCCCATTTGAGCTCCTCCTGCAGATATAAATCCAAGATAGATAACATTTATTCCAGCTCCTATCAATGCACCTTCAAGCGGTTGTCCCAGTATTATTCCAGTTATGAATCCGGCAAGCAGCGGCCTGTTAAATGTAAAGAATCCAACATAAGTAAACCATGGACTCCATGAAATATAATAAAATATACCGATTAGTATTGCCTGTAGCAAAGAAATATGCATATACTATTCATCTCCTCAAATTTATTTTATATCTATGTTAAAGAAGTTTAGCTACAGCTATCTGTTTTGCATCAGGAACTATTTGCAAAAATACGTTTACACCTTTGTCAATAAGTTGTTTGAAAGCTGCTCTTTCTTCCTCCGAAATAGAAATATTTTTATATAATTGTTTTCTGCCCTGTCTTGCTCCAATGCCTCCCAAATTAAGTTCTTTTATATCAACACCGGAATTTATAAGGGAAACAACGGTCAATGGTGTCTTTACAAGTATAATTACCTTTTCTCCTGTATCATCACCATTTATCACTTTTGCGGCATCGTTTACTGTAAGTACATCAACGGACAGAGAACTTGGTGCTGCAGACTTTAAAACCATCTCCATAAATGAATCTTTTGCCACTTCATCATCTACTACAATAATTCTATTGGCTTTAGTAACCTTTGACCACGCCGTGGCCACCTGTCCATGGATTAGTCTGTCATCAATTCTTGCAAGAACAATATTCAACATAATACTTCACTCCCTATTTATTTTAATTTGATTAAATAATTCTTTTATTCCCTCATTTCCTGATTTAATACATAATTCCGTCAGATCATTTAGATTTGATCCATTTCTGCTAGTAAGTGCTTCCAAAAGCATCGGTAGATTAACTCCAGTTATACACCTAAAATCAGTATCTTTTACTTTATTCGCACTAAATGCTGCAGCATTATATGGACTGGCACCAAAAAGATCTGCAAATACCAGCACTCCTTCTCCATCATCAAGACTTTCTATACTGTCTTTAACCTTCAAAGAAAAATCTTCAATACTGTCACCATAATGCAGTCCTAAAGAAGCTGCCTGTTTCTGTTCTCCTATAATTAATTCAGCTGTTTTCAAAATCTCGGTTGCAAAGTTACCATGTGTTATTACCAGTACCCCAATCATCAAATCACCACTTCCTATATAGTTATTTATAAAAGCTAGATATATTTTTAATCTCGATATTCTTTAAAAGCAATATTTGTGCCAAAGATTTAAATAGCATGTGTATCAAAGCACATTCTCAAAGGAACTTTTGTCTTTAACAAGCAGTAATATTCTTTAAGTAAAAATTTATCATTGCAAATGTGTATTAAATTGCAATGTGTATCAAAGATGCGTATCAAAACTGTATCAAAACTGTATCAAAAAAAATATGCAGACCATTTATATTTTATAACATGGTCTGCATATACTTCATATTCTATATAAACTTCTAATTAAATCCGGAATTCAGCATCTCGACTATATACGCAAATTCTGAGTCAGGAACCTGTATTCCAAAAACTTCTTCTACTAAACTAAATCTACTTTTAACTACAGAAAAAAGATTCCTATTTTCATTTTTAATACTCAAGACATTTTTATACGGCAGAGGATAATTTCTTATGACTCTCTCTATCATACATGAGCAGTGGAATAAAAATTTTATATATAATATATCATCTACATTTTTATGAATATCCTGCGCTATATTTCTGATAACTTTATCCATAACCTCAGATACCTTTTTTACATCAAGGAAAGTCAGCATACCTTCAAGCATATTGATTGTTCTATCATGATATCCAATTTTGAAATTATCAATTTGGACAGGAGGATTGTCAATCTTCACTCTTTCTCCTATAAGCTGACTCATATTTTTTACGCTGTCTACCAGTACATCCAGGTTCATATTAGGTTCCATGGCTTTTCTAGCCGCTTCAATAACCATGGGTGTACTTACCATCTTTACATATTTTGTCGGTATCCCTGTTTTATTTGTAATTATATCGGAAAAAGTAGTGAGAGAACCCATATCTACTAGAAGCAATACACCTTTGCCTTTATCTATTTTCTTTACAGTTTGAATTGCCTTTTCCAAAATCACTTCAACTTTTTCCTCCAATGGCATATCAAGCGCATGGATACAATTATATCCCAAAAGTGTTTTTGTAACTTCTACCATATTTGTAGCAGTACCGTATCCATGCGCTATAACCAAGACCTGTATGTTTCCTTTAGCCCTGCTCTCATTCACCCAATATATAAACATGGTAATAAATGCTATTTCATCTTCTGGAATTTCAACTGAAAATTTTTCTTCAAGTTTTTTCTTTATGGTAACTGCTACGCCGTATTCTTTCTCATGTTCACTATATGCCTTTTCTATATTCGGGTATATCACAATTTGATTTAGATTAATTCTCTCCAAAAGAGTCTCTATATGGAGTGCCAGGCTATATATTATTTTAGAATCTGCCCCATCAAATTTATAATCGTTTTCTTCAAAGGATTTTTGTACAATATCTACAATTTCAGGAGTCACTATTTTAGAAAGTATTTCTTTTTTTAAAGTAACTTTTTCCGACATATTATTCCCTTGATTATTAGTGAAATACTCTTTTATTTTTTTATTCATATTCTGTTTGATCTCACTGGTAGGCATACCACTTTCATAAAACTTCTGTGCATTCTGCAGCATGGTTTCATATAAATCATCCTTGATTTTATAGTCATCATATACAAAGATATTATTTATCTTTGCATTCGATTTATCATTTTTTCCCTCAAATACTATGTTACCAAAATCGTTAAGATTGAAATTCTGAGCCAATTCATATCGCTTATTATCAATTGAAAACAAGCCATCTTTAAACCTGTCAGATAGCTGGGATACTTTTACTTCCACATAATCCTTGTTTTCCGTAATATAATCCAAAAATGCATTTGCACATATGAGCTTTATATCATTTTTCAACTGTCCTATATTTCCTGAACATTTATATAATAAAAGTATTTTTAAAACTTCCTTGGGTATCTTTACCGGTGCTTTTATTTTTATAGACTCTTCGCTAAAAAACTGACATATAAAATCCATTCTTTCTCTTAAAGTTCTGTTCTCCAGGCTTGGAAGCTTTATAACAACTTGAATTCTTCTCAAAAATGTATTCAACATAACGGATTCCGGATTTTCAGTTGTAGCAGCAATAATAAGCACGTCAGCTCTTCTTGTATTTTCAGATTCACCCAATCTGTTATAAGTACCTCTATCCATTATGGAAAAAAGCATTTCCTGTCCTTCAGCAGGAAGTCTGTGAACTTCATCTAAAAACAATATTCCACCATTTGATTTATCTATCAGTCCTTTTTTATCCGTATCTGCCCCTGTAAAAGCTCCCTTTGAATGTCCAAAAAGATGTGATAAAAGCAATTGTGGATTTTCAGCATAATCAGCACAATTAAAAACTACATAGGGAGAATTCCCATTCAATCTTCCTTTCTCTATTGCATATCTGTACATTACTTCAGCAAAAGTAGTCTTTCCTACTCCTGTAGGACCTATAAGCAGAGTATGTAATCCTTTTGGAGGGTATAATATAGCTGCCTTTGCCTGTTTTACCTGAGACCTCAAGCTTTCATTCGAACCAATGAGATTATCAAATATATTATTAATTGATTTATTATATAAAGATCCGTCACTATGTTTACTGCCTTTTGAGGCAACAGATTTCTTATTTACAATATCGCCGAAATTTTTTATTATGGGATTCTTGATTCTTATGTTCAACTTTTTTTCTATATATTCTTTATCCATATATAATACAGGTTTGCCCAGAATCTTAATCACTTTACCTTCTTTTACAAGAACGTTCAGTTCCTTACTGGCATTATTCCTATTTATATTTAATTGCTGTGCTACATATCTGGTTTCAAATCCAATTCTTTCAGAAGAAGTAATTTCATTTCTGGATAGAGCAGCGCTAAGTTCCTTTAACTTAAAGTATACCCTCTCTTTTCTACTAAGGCTATTACTTAAATTCTGCATAGATTATTCCCCTTTCTGTAGTGGGATATTTATTCTATAATCATCTTGTGTATAAGATACAATTTTTCAGCACAACTTCCAATAGAAATATTTCTATAAATCCTGTCTTTTATATCATCTACGTCTTCACTCTCTGCATAAACAGTAACAACGGTATCACCCTTTTTGACCCTGTCACCTATTTTTTTATGTAGAACAAGTCCGACACCTGGATCAATGCTATCTCCTTTTACAGCCCTGCCTGCACCCAAAAGCATTGCTGCAACTCCAATCTCATCAGCTGCAATATGAGATACAATTCCACTTTTTTGTGCCGGTACATCAATTTCATATCTTGCCTGTGGCAATTTTGCAGGATTATCTGCAACAGACGGATCTCCACCTTGACTTTTAACAAATACCTTGAATTTTTCAAGAGCCGCCCCTCTTTTTATGGATTCGACAAGTTTTGCTCTGGCCTCACCAAGGGTGTCCGCTTTTTTAGCCAATACAACCATCTGACTTCCGATAGTTAAAACAAGTTCTGTTAAATCACCTGGGCCATTTCCCTTTAATGTATCGATGGCTTCTTTTATCTCAAGTGCATTTCCTATTGCAAATCCAAGAGGCTGTGACATATCTGAAATTACAGCCATGGTCCTCCTTCCTAGACTATTTCCTATTCTGACCATTGAATGAGCCAGTTTTTCAGCATCTTCATATGTCCTCATGAAGGCTCCTGAACCTACCTTTACATCCAATACTATTGCATCTGCTCCTGTTGCAATCTTCTTGCTCATTACAGAACTTGCTATCAATGGTATTGAATTTACCGTACCAGTTACATCTCTAAGAGAATACAATTTTTTGTCTGCTGGAGTAAGATTCCCGGTTTGACTCATAATAGCAATTCCATTGTCCTTAACAAGATCTATAAATTTATCCGTCATGATTTCAGTCCGAAACCCGCTAATTGATTCAAGTTTATCAATAGTACCACCGGTGTATCCTAAACCCCGTCCTGACATTTTTGCAACAGGTACACCTAATGATGCAACGAGAGGTGCAAGTACAATAGTTGTTTTATCGCCCACACCTCCTGTAGAATGTTTATCCACTTTTATTCCCGCGATTTCAGATAAATCAATTGTCTCTCCCGATTTTACCATTGCCATGGTGAGATCCGACATTTCGCTATAATTCATACCTTGAAAGTATATGGCCATTGCAAGGGAGCTTGCCTGATAATCCGGAATTGTTTCTCCAGTATAACCTTCTATAAAAAAGTTTATCTCCTCCCTGCTTAATTCTTTTCCATCCCGTTTTTTCGATATTATATCCACCATTCTCATTTTTATCTTCCTTTCACAGTAATTGTTTCAAAAAACTTTTACCATATTCAGGCATCTTCACACTAAAATTATCTGCAATCGTTGCACCAATATCTGAAAATGTCCTGCGGATACCCAGGTCTTTTCCCACCTTGAATCGTCTTGAGTAAACAAGCAATGGAACAAATTCTCTCGTATGATCCGTTCCTCTGTATGTAGGATCATTCCCGTGGTCTGCCGTAATCATTATCAGATCATCTTTCCGAGCTTTTTTTAAGACTTCGGCGAGTCTTCCGTCAAACGCTTCCAATGCATCTCCATAGCCGATTGGATCACGTCGATGTCCATAAGCTGAATCAAATTCAACTAGATTTGTAAAACTTATCCCATGGAATTCTCCATCCATTAGTTCAACGAGCTTATCCATTCCATCCATATTTGATTTCGTTCTGATAGATCTTGTAATACCTTCTCCATCAAAAATATCCACAATCTTTCCAATTGAAATACAGTCAAAATCATTCTCTTTCAAATAATCCATTACAGTTTTTCCAAAAGGTCTCAAAGCATAATCATGGCGATTGGGAGTTCTCCTGAAGGTATCTGAGGTTTCTCCTACGAACGGTCTTGCAATAATTCTCCCAAGTTTATACGGTTCATGAAGTGTAATACTACGACAGTATTTACAAACCTTGTATAACTCATCTAATGGTATGATTTCTTCATGTGCGGCAATTTGAAGCACGGAGTCCGCAGACGTATAAACGATAAGCTCACCTGTTTCAAGCTGTCTTTCCCCTAACTCTTTTATAATTTCAGTTCCACTGGCAGGTTTGTTTCCTATGACCTTTCTACCGGAAAATTTCTGTATCTTTTCAATCAATTCCTCAGGAAACCCATCCGGAAATACATGAAAAGGTTTATCAACGTACAGGCCCATCATTTCCCAGTGTCCTGTCATAGTATCCTTGCTGCAGGACGCCTCCTGCATCTTTTCAAAGTACGCTTTAGGATTTCGAGCCTTTTCTATACCCTTTATTTCACATATATTTGACAATCCAAGCCCTGCCATATTGGGCATATTCAAACCATCTTTTCTCTGAGCCGTATGCACTAGCGTATTTACCCCAAAATCACCGAATTTATGTGAATCCGGCGCCTCTCCAACACCAACGGAATCCATGACTATAATATGTATTCTTTCAAATGGTTTCATAAATAACTCCTTCTTTCACAATAACTATTTTAAAAGATCATTTTTAGTAAAGGCTCCCGGTAGAATTTCATCCAATGTTTTAACAATATACTCATTTTCATTCTTGCCAAGAATTATTTTTGTATCTTTTGAAGCGAATTCCGATATTACCTGTCTGCAAATGCCGCATGGATAGATGTACTTATTATCATCACCCACTATTGCAATGGCAGCTATGGTTCTGTATCCATCGGATATTGCTTTAAATATGGCGGTTCTCTCTGCACAATTTGTTGCCCCATAGGATGCATTTTCTATATTACATCCTGTATATATTTTTCCATCCTCAGTAAGTACAGCCGCTCCAACCTTGAAGTTGGAATAAGGAGCATAGGCATTTTCTCTTCCCTGCAAAGCCTTGGAAATCAATAAGCTATAATCCATATTAGTATACCTTCCTTTCCTTACTCTTTACAAATATTATATATTTCTTTCAATAAATCTGCCAGTAAAATTCCATAATAAAAAACCACTAGCCAAACTAGTGGTTTTACCTTGTTATAGAAACGGCAGCAAACGACAACCAGGGCAGTACGACGCTTCGGGCCCAGATTGACATAATTTTTTGAAATTGTACTAATCAACTGCACATACTTCTTATTTTAATTTGTAAATTAAAATGGACTTAATGTAAGCTGGACTGCAAAAATAACGAAGATAATACCAAAGAATTTCTGTAACAAATTTATTCTTTTTGGAGAGTTGATTATCAACTTCTTTGCAGTTCCACCCAATATTCCATAACCAATAAAAACGATAAGTGTGAGAATCATAAAAGAAAGTCCATATATCAAACTCTCAATGACATAATTCATTCCGTATGAATTTACGTATTGCGGTAAAAACGAAAAGAAGAACAATGTCAACTTCGGGTTTAAAAGATTTATCAGTATTCCGCGATAAACTATGGAAATAGGCCTATCTTCCATTTTTGTATTTTCCAATTTTAGCTTTGTCTTGGAAAGCATCATACCGGCACCAAGGTACAGTAAATATAATGCGCCAAGTAATTTCATAATCGTAAATGCTTCACTGCTCATTTTTACAAGTAATGAAGAGAGAGCAATACTTATACACAGGTGTGGAACAATTCCTACTGTACAGCTAAATGCAGCAATCATACTTGCTTTTTTACCTTTAGAAATCCCAACAGAAATTGTATATATGACCCCTGCACCAGGGATTAAAATAATAATAAATGACGTAATAAAAAAAGTATATGTATTCATTGATTTTCGCCGCCTTGCATAGCTGACGTACCTATTACTCTCATATCTATAGGAACTGTATCAGGTGCAAATACACGAACATATCTCAACAGAGTTTCAAGCCCTTTTTCTATATGGCATTTGTCCAGCCCGGGAACCCCATCAATTAAAAAAAGTACATCCGTTGTTTTTTCTGTTATGCGTGTAGTATCATCCTGACCATAAATAATGCTCAATATATAATTCTTCTGGTCTCTAAGGCAAATATCCTTTGGTTTTAATACGATACCACGGTTTCCTGCACCCAAACAGGTTTCACCACCTTTTGACATCTGTATTGTGAGAGGAAGATGACATTTTTTTAAATCATGACCTGCAATGAGCAAGGATGTTTTCAACTCTGTCATAAACAGGGCCTGAACCAGTGGGATTGCATCCGGAAAATCTTTACCATTTAGAATGGATTCGAGCTGGAGCAGCACATGATATGTTTTTTTAAATTTCTTGTAATACCGGACATAAGGATTTACTACTTCATCAGTTTTACAAAAAGCTTTTCTGTCATAATTTGAATGGGAACTTCGAATACTCTCCAATTCGTCATAAGTAAATCTGCTAAAAACATCTTTCCTGCCAGGCTGCCCATAAAAGTTTTGCAAAACAAGTATTCCGAAAAATGTATTCTGATATTGGTTATTCATATTGGGATGTATTTCAATCATTTTTGTCCTCCTGATTTTACTTTAGTTTCATTCTGTAGTATAATTTATCATAAAATATTGGTTCTGATAAGTTCCACATTTTAGATATTTTTATAGAACCACTTTAGAGAGAAGATTATACATGATTTACATAAATATTGATAGAGAATCAAAGGATTCTCTTGCAAAGCAGATATATAGTTTCATTAAAGAATCTGTACTTTGTGGTACATTACAGCCGGGAGAAAAGCTACCATCATCACGGGAATTATCTAAATATCTAAATATAGCAAGAAATATGGTGGTTGAAAGCTATGAACAACTGATATCCGAAGGATATGCTTATTCCAAAAGTGGTTCTGGCACATATGTTTCTGACGGTATTCAATTTCAAAGAGTAGGAATAGGAAATATACAAAAAGAGAAGAATAATAAAAAGCACCAAAGCTCCAACATCATATCTTTTCGTACAGGTATTCCAGATTTAGATGAGATTCCAATAAAAAAGTGGGCACAAATGTATCATAATATTGCCCTTGACATAAAACCATCTCAAATGGATTATCAAAATCCCTTTGGTGATTATGAATTAAGGACACAAATTTCGCTTTACTTGAATCGCGCCAGAGGTGCCTGCACATTTCCTGAGAATATTTTAATAACAAATGGTGCTGCTCAATCGTTTAGCTTATTGTGCCAACTAGTACCTCCTGATTGCTATGCTTTAGTTGAAAACCCCTTGAGCTATGGTATTCTTCATACTTTGGAAAGTAATCATATACAAATAAAGCCGATAAGACTTGATGAACATGGTATGGTTACATCCGAATTACCAGATAATCCCCCCAGACTTATTTTCACTACCCCAAGTCATCAATTTCCAACAGGTGTCATTCTTCCTGTTGGAAGAAGAATTGAAATGATACGATATGCTCAAAAACACAATGCCTACATTGTAGAAGATGATTATGATAGCGAATTCCGTTTTGATGGTAATCCAATACAATCGATGCAGTATTTGGATCCTGAACGGGTTGTCTACGTAGGAACATTTTCTAAGACCCTCATGCCAGCGTTACGTATAGGATATATGGTTTTACCCAATTGCCTTTGCAAGCAAATGAAAGATGCAAAATTTGTAGCAGACCTGCACTCTCCGATCCTTGAACAATTGACATTGGCAGAGTTTATTGAAACCGGCCTTTTTGAACATCATATTAGAAAAATGAGAAAATTGTATCTAAAAAAAAGAAATCATTTAATTTTCTGCCTTAACCATACATTTGATAGTCATGTGGCAATCTCTGGTGCAGAAGCAGGTCTGCATTTTGTGGCATCTTTTGATGATACATGTTTCAACAATATCCTTATGCATAAAATTGAAAACAAAGAAATACAGATTGCTGCAATTAATAAACACTATTTATCCACGAAACCTTATACGCCATATGACCATTCTCTGATTTTTGGCTACGGAAATACTAAAATTGGGGAAATGGAGAAAGGAATTAAAATTTTATCATCTATATTGTAATATACCGTCATGCTAAACTCGTGTTCAAAGAAGCCCTAGCAGTGACAGTGAGAAAAGGTGTCAATGAGGGTATGAGCAGTCAGCATGAAAGATAAAAAGGACTTGACTGAAAAGTCAAGTCCTTTCACATTACAATGTTACACCAGTTTTAAATATTGCTATTTCCCTGAAATCATTCTTTTCGTTATTTACCTTTTCTCCACTAGAAACTTTGATAATATACTGGATAAAATTTTCAAGAACATCTTTTCTTGATGAATCTTCAACCAAAACCCCTGCATTGAAATCAATCCAGTGAGGTTTCTTCTTAAAAAGCGCTGAATTTGTAGATATCTTCATCGTTGGTACAAAACTTCCAAATGGAGTTCCTCTGCCTGTAGTAAACAGAACCAACTGGCAGCCAGCTGCTGCAAGAGCTGATGCCGCAACCAGGTCATTTCCAGGTGCACTTAAAAGATTCAGTCCCCTAATTTTGAGTGTCTCCCCATATTTCAGCACATCTACAACTGTAGCAGTCCCTGATTTCTGAGTGCATCCAAGTGATTTATCCTCAAGCGTAGTTATACCACCTACCTTATTTCCAGGCGAAGGATTTTCATATATAGGCTGATTGTACCTAATAAAATACTCTTTAAAATCATTTATCAAGTGAACTGTCTTTTCAAACACACCATTATTTTCCGCCCTATTCATAAATATTGTCTCTGCACCAAACATTTCAGGAACTTCAGTCAATATTGTAGTGCCTCCCTGTGCTATTCAATACTTTCCTTACTCTTTACAAATGTTATATATTTTAGGAAGTAACAGACTACACCCTGCAAGACAGATGCATATCATCCTGCAGGGTGTAGTCTATTACCTCTAAATTATTAAATTCAACAACAATTACTCATTCAAAGCTTTAATCTGAGTTACAAGTTCAGGTATGACCTTGGTATAGTCTCCTACAATGGCAAGGTCAGCCACCTTCATTATTGCAGCATTTTCATCCTTGTTTACAGCCACAATATATCCACTGTCCTGCATGCCTGCCAGGTGCTGTATTGCTCCTGATATTCCAACTGCTATATAGAGTGCCGGCCTTACCGTCTTCCCGGTTTGTCCAACTTGATATGCCTTGTCTATCCAGCCATTGTCAATAGCAGCTCTGGAACCACCTACAGTTCCCTCAAGCACATCTGCCAGTTCCTTCAGAACTTCAAAGCCTTCCTTGCTTCCAAGCCCTCTTCCTCCGGATACAATTACCTTTGCTTCTCCAATATCCACTACGTCCTTTGCAAGTTTCACTACTTCCTGTACCTTTATCCTTATGTCGTCCTCTGAAACATCTGCGCTCACTTTTTCTATCCTGTCAGCCTTCACATCGGCTTTCTCAAGTTTATCGAAAACCCCCGGCCTTACTGTTGACATCTGCGGTCTGTGGTCCCCGCAAACTATTGTTGCCATAAGATTCCCACCAAAAGCCGGTCTTGTCATCATGAGATTGTTCGTCTCCGCATCTATGTCGAGTCCGGTACAATCGGCTGTAAGTCCCGTAACGAGTTTGGCTGCCAGTCTTGGTCCCAGATCTCTTCCAATGAAGCTTGCACCTATAAGTACTATTTCCGGTTTTTTCTCTTCTACAAGGTCTGCAATTACCTTTGTATATCCGTCCGTAGTATAGTGTTTCAATAGCGGACTGTCTGCATACAGCACCTTGTCTGCTCCATACGCAGTCAATTCTTCTGCGGCATCATCTATATCGCTTCCGAGAAGTACTGCAGTCAGATCAACCTTTAATTTGTCTGCAAGTTCTCTTCCTTTTCCCAATAATTCCAGAGCTACTTTTTGAAGTTCACCGTCTCTCTGTTCAGCAAATACCCATACACCTCTGTAGTCTGCTATATTCATTACGAATCCCCCCCAATTAAATAACATGCTTTTCTTTTAATTTTGAAATTGCATATGCTGCTGCTTCTTTTACCGGCTTGTTGACAATCTCTCCTGCCCCTCTTGCTTCTTTTGTAGCTGATCTCTTTACCTTCGTAGGAGAACCTTTAAGTCCAAGACGTTCCCTGTCAACTTCAAGATCGGCAGCGCTCCACACTTTTACTTCCTTGTTGAAGATTTTAAATATATTCTTCATATGCATATATCTTGGATTGTTCAATTCTTTTATAGCAGTAAGCAGTACCGGCGTATTGACTTTCACTGTTTCATACCCGTCTTCCCATGCTTTTCTAACTGTAACCGTACTTCCATCCACATCGACCTTTTCTACATAAGTTATCTGCGGTATTCCCAGAAATTCTGCTATTTCAGGTCCAACCTGTGCGGTATCTCCGTCTATTGCCTGTCTTCCTGCAAAAATTATATCGTAGTCCAGTTTCCTGAGTGCTCCTGAAAGTGCATATGCTGTGGCGCAGGTATCTGCTCCTGCAAAAGCCCTGTCAGATATGAGTATTGCCTCGTCTGCACCCATTGCAAGTGCTTCCCTCAGTGCCGACTCTGCCTGGGGTGGTCCCATGCTTATTACTGTAACCTTTCCACCTGTTTTTTCTTTAATTGCAATTGATTCCTCAAGTGCATTCTTGTCATCTGGATTTATTATCGAAGGAACACCTTCTCTTATAAGCGTTCCTGTTTTTGGATCTATTTTGACTTCATTTGTGTCCGGTACCTGTTTTAAACAAACAACAATATTCATTAGGCGTTCCTCCTATTTAAATATATTTCCTGAAATGACCATTTTCTGTACTTCCGAGGTTCCTTCATATATTTCAGTTATCTTTGCATCTCTCATCATTCTCTCTACTGGATAGTCCTTTGTATATCCATATCCTCCAAAGAGCTGTACAACCTTTGCTGTAGTCTCCATGGCAACATTTGCTGCCATAAGCTTGGCTCTTGCTGCATCTACTGTATAGGATACATGTGCATCCTTGCTCAATGCTGCCTTGTACACAAGGTATTTTGCAGCCTGTATTTCAGTATCCAGATCGGCAACAGTCCATGCCAGCCCCTGGAACTTGCTAAGTGATCTTCCAAACTGTTTTCTTTCTTTCATGTATTCAACTGCTTCCTCCAGGGCGCCTTCTGCTATTCCAAGTGCCTGTGCTGCTATACCGATTCTTCCTCCATCAAGAGTCTTCATTGCTATTCCAAAACCTTTTCCTTCTCTTCCTACAAGATTCTCCTTTGGAACTATACAGTCCTCGAATATCAGCTCCGTAGTTGATGATGCCCTTATTCCCATTTTGTTTTCAAGTTTTCCTATTGAAAAGCCCGGCATTCCCTTTTCAAGTATGAATGCTGATATGCCATGATTTCCCTTGCTCCTGTCTGTCATTGCAAATACCACGAATATGTCTGCAGCTCCACCGTTTGTTATGAATATTTTCTGACCGTTCAGTATATAATGGTCTCCTTCAAGTACAGCCAGACTCTGCTGTCCGGATGCATCCGTACCTGCATTGGGTTCTGTAAGTCCAAATGCACCTATCTTTTCTCCCTTTGCAAGGGGAACCAGATATTTCTGTTTTTGTTCTTCCGTGCCGAACTGTTCGAGAAGCGATGCACAGAGCGATGTGTGTGCCGAGAGTATGACTCCCGTTGAGGCGCAGGCCTTGGAAAGTTCTTCCACAGCTATTATATAAGACAGGGTGTCTCCACCCGCCCCGCCATATTCCTCCGGGAAAGGTATCCCCATCATGCCGTATCTGGCCATCTTTTCTACTGTTTCTCTTGGAAACCTTTCTGTCTCGTCTATTTCGGCAGCCAGGGGTTTGACTTCATTTTCTGTAAATTCTCTTACCATTTGTTTTACAAGTTCCTGTTCCCTAGTCAATGTAAAATCCATTCATTTTACCTCCTTATATCTTTTAATTGACAACTATGTGTTAATAATTTGTCAGCTCTCCAGAGAATTTCAATATTTTTTATTCTAGGAAGAACATTTTTTCATTATATCGTCCTCTACATCACCTCCTTATATCACCCCTCTATTTTATGCCATTCAAGTGGCAATTATTATGTAGATTGAATGAATTTGTTTGTGTTAACGTTTAATTTAATTTTACTTGCATACAAAAAATTTGTCAACAATCATTGTAAATTTTTTAACATAATATTTGAAAAATATTATTACGAAAAACACCCTGTAAGATGATGCACGCTATCTCCCGTGCCCATCTTACAGGATATAATTTATTACTTATCAACTCATTAAATTCAACAAATAATTTTAAAACACAAGATTATCTGAAAAGCTGTCCACTTATTATCAGTTTCTGTATTTCATTTGTTCCTTCATATATCTGAGTTATCTTGGCATCCCTCATCATTCTCTCAACTTCATACTCTCTCATGTATCCATTTCCACCAAACATCTGAACTGCTTCAGTTGTTACGTGCATGGCTGCATCCGTGCATGCTATTTTTGCCTTTGCTGCAGGTACACCATACGGTCTTCCCTCCTGTTTGTCTATAGCTGCCTTGTAGAGAATATATTTAGCCTGTTCTATTTCAAGATCCAACTCTGCCATCTTGAATGCTAGATACTGCTGTTTGAACAGTGGTCTTCCAAACTGAATTCTCTCTTTCATATATTGTTTTGCAAGTTCGAAGGCTCCCTCTGCTATTCCAAGTCCCTGTGCTGCTACACCTATTCTTCCTCCGTCCAGTGTGCTCAATGCTATTTTAAGTCCTTTTCCTTCTTCAGATACCAGATTTTCTGCAGGTACTTTGCAGTTATCGAATAATAATTCTGATACTTGTGCTGCTTTTATTCCGCATTTATCCTCAATTCTTCCTATTGAAAATCCAGGATATCCTTTTTCTACTATAAATGCCGACACACCTTTAGGTCCCTTGCTCTTGTCAGTTATTGCAAATACCAGGAATGTTTCTGAAAGAGGTCCGTTTGTTATAAAGCACTTAGTACCATTTAATATATAGTAATCCCCTTTTCTGTCAGCTGTTGTTACTGCCGCAGACGCATCTGAACCGGCCCCTGGTTCCGTCATTCCAAAAGAACCAAATTTCCTGCCTGTCAATAAATCCGGAAGATATTTTTTCTTTTGTTCTTCCGATGCATTATTAATTATTCCACCTGCACACAAAGATGTTGTAACTGAATAGGATATTCCCATGGAGGCATGTACCTTTGATACCTCTTCTACTGCAATTGCATAAGATAAATAATCTGCTCCATAACCACCATATTCTTTTGGATAAGGAAGTCCTATAAATCCAAGTTCACCCATCTTCTTGTATACATCTACAGGGAATTCACTAGTCCGGTCGTTCTCAATTGCTATCGGTTTCAATTCCTTTTCAGCAAAATCTCTAACTTTTTTCTGTATAAGCTTCTGATCTTCCGATAATTCAAAATTCATATGTGTATCCTCCTAAAATTTATAATTTATTTTTTTAATCCCATCAATTTATCATAAAAAATTCTTTCGTCCATTGTCTTTACCTTGTCTATCTTAGGTTTGAATTCCATCAGTCTAAGTATATCCTTTTCAATATCCACTCCCGGAGCCACTTCGGTAAGATACAATCCGTCACTTTTCAATTCAAATACAGCTCTTTCAGTTATATACATAACAGGCTGTTCTGTCTTTCTTGCATATTCCCCACTGAATGTAATTTGCTCAACTTCACTTAAAAACTTGGATACCTTTCCTTCTTGAGTTATCTTCAGTTTTCCATCTCCTGTTTCTATCTTCAATCCACCTGCGGTAAATGTACCGCAGAAAAATACTTTTTTTGCATTTTGGGTTATATTTATAAATCCTCCGCAGCCGGCTATACGTGGTCCAAATTTACTTACATTTATATTTCCATATTTATCTGCCTGCGCCAGGCCTAAAAATGCGAGATCAGTTCCGCCACCATCATAGAAATCAAATTGGTAAGCCTCATCTATAATCGCCTCTGCATTTATACTTGCTCCAAAAGCCGATCCTCCTTCAGGAACGCCTCCTATCGGTCCTGCCTCTACAGTCATAGTCATATACCCGCCTATTCCTTCTTCATTGGCTACAAGAGATATAACCTCCGGTATTCCTATACCAAGATTTACAACTGCATCCGGCTTAAGTTCCATAGCTGCCCTTCTTGCTATTATTTTTCTTGCATTTAGCTTAGGGCTTTCTATGTTCCCAACAGGTATTTTTACTTCACCTGTCAACGCAGGATCAAATCCTTTACAACCGAAAAATTGTTCATGATATTCAGGTTCGGCGACTACAACCACATCAACATATATACCCGGTATTTTTACAAGTTTAGGATCCAATATACCTGATGCTACTACTTTTTCAACCTGCACTACTACAATTCCACCTGTATTTTTGCAGGCCTGTGCTGTTGAAAGTACATCTATGGTAGCTACTTCTCTTTCCAGCGAAATATTGCCATTCTCATCTGCATATGATCCTCTCAGAAAACATATATCAATAGGGAAGGATTTATAAAGCAGCTTTTCTTCTCCTTCTATATTTATGAGTTTTACTATATCTTCCTTGGTTATATCGTTTAATTTTCCTCCTGAAATTCTTGGATCCACAAACGTATTCAAACCAACATGAGTTATAGTTCCAATTCTCTTTCCCGCAATATCTCTATACAGCTGAGATATTGTACCTTGAGGCAGATTATAGGCTTCTATTTTATTCTCAACTGCCATTTTTCCCAATGCAGGTGACAGATTCCAGTGTCCACCAACAACTCTTTTTATAAGCCCTTCATGTGCAAAATGATCAGCACCCTTGCCTTTACCATCTCCCTGGGCAGCTGAATACACTAAAGTCAAATCTCTTGGATGACCTGTCTCCTTAAAACGGTTTTCCAGTGCTATCGTAAGTGCCTCAGCTTGTAAGCTTCCTACAAATCCACTGGTAACGATCAAGTCTCCATCATTAACCAATTCAGCTGCTTCAGAAGATTTTAAAAATTTTAATCCCATTATAAACCACTCCTTTTACAATTTCGCAAAGTTAACAAACAAATATTGAAAGTACATGATTTAACTTAACGGTCTTTGAAGTTGGCTTTTCTCTTTTCCAGGAAAGCATTCATACCTTCTTTTTGATCTTCTGTAGAGAAGCACAATCCAAATGAATTTGCTTCGTATTTAAGTCCGGCCTCTAAATCTACATCAAGGCCATTATTTATTGAAGCCTTGGCCAATCTAACCCCCCACGGTGATTTGCTCATTACTTTCTTTGCAAATTCCTCGGATTTCTGTATCAATTCATCAGGCTCAAAAACTTTATTTGCAAGTCCTATACGATATGCTTCCTGAGCATCTATCATGTCAGTGGAAAATATCAATTCTTTTGCTATACCTTTTCCTACCAGTCTCGGCAACCTCTGAGTACCTCCAAAACTAGGTAGTATGCCGAGGTTAACTTCTGGCTGTCCAAATTTAGCTTTCCTGGAAGCAAATCTTACATCACAAGCCATAGCAAGTTCGCAGCCACCTCCAAGTGCAAATCCATTAACAGCTGCTATGACAACTTGAGGTAAATTTTCTATTTCCGAAAATACTCTTTGTGCCAGTCTTGAAAAATTCGCTGCTTCTATGGAATTAAGCTTGCTCATCTGAGCTATATCTGCTCCTGCTACAAAAGACTTTTCTCCAGCTCCGGTTATTATTACTGCTTTAATATCCTGTTTCTTGGATATTTCATCCACAACTGAGCCAAGTTCTGTCAGTGTATCACTGTTGAGTGCATTGAGTGCCTTAGGTCTGTTGATAGTAACATAAGCTATACCGCTTTCCTCTTTAAAAAGAACATTTTCCATTATATTACCCCCACTTTATGCCATTTAGATGGCAATTATTTTATTAATTCAGTAAATTTATTTATGTTAACGTTTAATTTAATTTTACTTGTATGCAAACTATTTGTCAACAAGTATTTTAGAAAATTTTATAAAAATAATTAATTTACATGGATTACATATTTATTATATTACATTAGAAACCCATATATGACAGTAGCCGTCAGACATATACTTCCTCCAACTATTGACTCATAAGGTATAAGTTTCATACGATCCGATATATCCATTTTGACTGACTGAGCAGATACCAAGAAAAAATTTCCATGTGGCAGGTGATCTATTACTACAGCACCAGTATGGACCATTACTGCTGCACTTATAGGCGCTACACCCATTGCCAAAATTGCCTTTTCAAATGATCCTGTGGCCAAAATTGCACCGGTAGATGTGGAACCAGTAGCAGCCGCCATTAATATACCTGAAATTGGAGCCAGCAATGTTCCGGATATACCTGATGTCTTAATAATATTTACTACAATTGAACTTAAATTAGAATTGGAAATAATACCTGCTATAGATCCTGCTCCAATTAGTAGAATTGCTGTACTGGACATCATATTCAATCCTGATGCAGTATATTTAAGGATATTTTTAGCTTTTCCCATGGCTACCAATCCAACCAGACCAGCTACAGGAAGAATTATCATGGAATCTATGCTGATCTTCTTGAGAAATTCTATATTCAAAATGCTGCCAATGGGGTTTATACCTAATAATACAATTGCCACTATAGGTGCAACCATAGCCTTTAAAAAGCTTGGTTTTTCTTCATTATCATTATCCGATGTTTTCTTTACAACTAAATCAGAGTCCTTAATCTGTGTACCCTTTTCACTCAGCAATTTACCAACAATACAAGTTACTATTAAACCAACTAAGGCAGGTATAAATCCTGCAATCATAACCTGGGTCAATTCCAGATTGAAACCTTTGGCCACTGCAATAGTATTTGGATTTGGTGACATTACATTACCGGCTTTTCCTCCACCAACCATGGTCAAAAGTACTGCAGTCTTTGAAATACCGACTCTCTTGGCTACAGATAATGCAATAGGTGCTACTATAATAATTGCAACAGTTACAAACACTCCCACGGCAGTTATTATCAAAGTTGCAAGAGCAATAGCCAATAACGCCTTTTTCTCGCCAAGTTTCTCCACTATGGTTTCAGCAATCTTTTCAGCTGCTCCAGATTCAATAAGCACCCCTGCCAATATTCCAGCAGTTAATACACGTACTACAGCAGGCATTACACTATTGGTACCATTGATAATGACTGTAACTGTCTGATTTAAACTTGCACCACCTACGACTCCACCTATAAGTGAACCTGCAAAAAGAGCATATACAGCATTTACTTTTTTTAGAATCAATACTATTGCAAGAACCAAACCAAGTACAGCACCCCACCAACTAATAGCAATTCCAATCATTTTATATACCTCCACCCTTTTGAATTTTTTAAACCTTTACAATTCAAATAACACTTAATATATATTCTTATATTATTTTACCTTGTATACAAATTATTTGTCAACTAATAATTTGTATACAAGAATTGCTGGCACTATATATTGAAATATGGTTTATGGAGAAATTATATGAATTTTATAGATAATAATTCTATGTTTAAATGGCATGAAAATGCTCCCTTCCAAATACACAAGTTTTTATTGTTTCACTTGTCCACTTAGAAGGGAGCATATCAAATTGTGTACCAGCAATTAACATTTTAAAAGTTAGATCAAGATATCCCAGAACATAGAAAATTATCTATTTGCTATTAATCTCAAAAATTCTTTAAACTTTTCCCTATCTTTTTCTGGGAATATTCCAAGCATGTATTCGTTAAATCTATCCACTACCCCCTCTATCGGTTTTTGTAGTTCGAGCCCTTTGTCTGTAATAACAACCTTGAGTGTCCTCCTGTCTTCAGGATTTTCAGTTCTTTTTAAAAGTTTCTTGTTCTCCATTCTATCAAGTATTCCAGTAATAGTAGATCCATCCAATCCCAAAACGTCCGCCATTTGTTTAGGGGTCTGACCACTTTGGGTCCAAAGACATTTCAATATTCCGTATTGGACCGGGGTGACATCAAATTTTGCAAGATCAGATTTTAAATATTGGAATACATTGTGCTGTGCCTTTGTCAATAAAAAGTTTATACATTCGTTCAATTCCATATTAGAAACCTCTCATTTTTAGTTAATAGGTATTATTATATTATAATTTAGAATCATTTGTCAACAAGCAAATAAAAAGCATGCTTTAGGGTGCATAAATTATTTCTGACACAGTTTTTAGGAATCAGCATAATTATTTCGTTTTTTATCTTAACTCCTGCCAATATTGATGATCACGCAGCAGTATGGGATTTAACATCATTCCTATCCCCGGTAACTATAATAGGGGATAAAGGATATATTTGAGATAGATTTATTTCAGAACTAAAATCTAAAACAAAAATCAATCTTATCGCCATGAATTGGTTAATTTTTCTTAAAAGCATATGATAAAGTTTTTAGGGTTACTTTAGCTTATTTCTATGGAGTATATATCCTATTTATCAAAATTTATCTTTTAGCACAACAGGTTAATTTGTATTTACATTTCGCTCAAAACAGGACATTTTTTAATAGGAAAATCAAACACCTTATAATAAAATATTGCTCTTTATTGTATAATTTTTATATAATAAAGAACAATATCTTTCTAAGTAGTAGGATTAGTCAGTTCAAACAAAATTAGAAGAAAGTAAATTATAAAAGAAATTTTCTTACCTTAAATTTATAAAAATATACTGCACCTATAAATTATCTTCTATTTTACTTAACTGAAAATTTTTAATCTAATTTTTTAATGGCAATTCTGAATTATCTGTTTTATAATTTCTAAAGGATTCTTCTATTTCTTCCAGTGATTTGTTAAGTGTTTCTGGTACAAATTTGTATGTGTATATCCAGGCTATAACTCCAAGTATAACAAATATAATAAACGCACCTGATAATCCAAATGTTGACAACAACGTAGGAAATACAAGTCCAACACAAAAATTAGCTGTCCATAAGAAGAATGCAGATATCCCCATGCCAAATCCTCTTAATCTAAGTGGAAATATTTCAGATAATACAAGCCAAATTACTGGTCCAACAGTCCCTTGGAAAAAGGCCAGAAATGACATGGTTAGAATAATTACTAAATATGGGAGTATACTCCATCCTTCTAATAAATTTGTAAGCACAGCTATTGACAACATAGACAACGTACTTCCTGTATATCCAATAAGCAACATGGATCTACGTTTAATTCTATTTGCAAAAAATCTCATATAGACTATTGTGGCTATAACTGCCATAGATCCATTACCTATATTGGCAATCAATGCTGCCCCAACTCCAAATCCAGCCTTTTCCAAAACGGTTGTTCCATAATACATCATTATATTAATTCCTGCTATTTGTTGTATAATACCTATTCCTATTCCAATCAATATAAGACGTCGAATCCATGGAATGTTTAAATCCTTAAAAGTAGCACGATTTAGATTTTTTTCTTTTTGAATATTTTCCTGTATTCCTTTAAGTTCAATTTCTGCTTCTGTTTCACTACGAAGTCTTTTTAAAATTTCCAATGCCTTTTGGTTTTTTCCATTAGCAGCCAGCCATCTTGGTGTCTCAGGAACCACCATCATCCCAAACCATAATACAACCGCAGGAATAGTAGCTATTGCTATCATATAACGCCATATTCCTGGGTCGGAGAATAAATTTCCCAAGATAGCATTGAATACATATGCCAAAAGTTGTCCACTAACAATCATCAATTCATTTTGTGATACAATACTTCCTCGTTTATCTGTTGGTGCCATCTCGGATAAAAATGTAGGTACAATCACTGATGCCCCACCTACTGCTAATCCCAATATAAATCTACAACTAATTATAACTGATGCATTTGGTGAAATAGAGCACCCTATAGTAGCCAAAAAGAAAATAATAGCAAGAAGTTTAAGTATTGTTCTTCTTCCATATCTATCTGATAAATGTCCTCCAAATACTGCTCCTAAAGCTGCACCAAACAACAGAGCACTAGTAACAAGTCCCTCCGTCAAAGAATTTAAGTTTAACTGATCTGATCTTGTCATAAAAGTCAAAGCACCATTGATTACACCAGTATCATATCCAAATAAAAGCCCACCAAAAGTCGATATGATAGATATTCTTTTCAGAAACCTCTTTTTTTCAATACTTTGTTCCATTTTGATTCCCCCATATCTCCATTTTTATAATTAAATTCATATTCTAATGTTATTTGGAGTTTTGTGTTTTTTGTAATATATAAATAGTTTTATTTTTCAGGCCATATTCTTGCATTTTTGTCATTAGTCCATTCATATTCCTTATTAAAAACGGGACCTCTATATGGATTACCATCCAAATTTCTTATAATCCAGATATAATACATTGCATATCCCGGTGCCGCAACCTGTGGATGTCTTCTTTGATTCAATATTTTTACTGTATCGTTTTCTCTAACTATATTAACATTTTCTCCTAATTGTGAAAAACCATATCCTCCTTCTGGCGTAAATTTATAAAAATATATTTCTGGTTGTGGATGGTAATGTGGTGGAAAACTTGACCATTTTCCGGGGAAATTAACAACTTCTCCCAGAACAAGATTTGAATATGGTGCATTTGCAATATCAAATGCCGTCCTGACTATTCTAGTTGAACATTCATTCATAGTACCTTTTCCTCTTATTTCAGGTTTGCAATCTTCCTGTGTGTACAGTTTTGATTTAAATACTTTATTATTATATGTCATGATTACACCAACTTCTGAATTGTCACATGCTCCTGTAATTATTACATTTACTCCCTTTGAAACATGAAGTACCCATGGTTCTTCATCAAAGCAGTTCGTTCTCTTCACCGTTTTTTTGTTCCCCTCTAATTCAAATATAATTTCCCCTTGTATAAGAAGAAATGCCATTTCTTTTTTATCCTCCTTAAAAATTTCAGCTTGATTTTTTCCCAATCTCAATACACCAAAATCAACAAGTGCATTATCTTCAATTTCATCTATTTTAATTATGGAGTTGTATCCAAGCTTAAATTGTTCATTCTGTCTGATCTTGAGCATTTCAACTTCCTCCTGTTCACTCTTACTCAGAATCTCACACATTCCAAAGTCATATTTTTATAAATAAAATTTAAGGGTAGATACTTAGGTATCCACCACTTTACAGCTTTTTACTTTATAGAAATATACTAATCAATACTAAAATATTTTCCTATAACTCTTTCTGTCTTTTCTTTTCCAATCTTTATTGCATCTTCTATATCCAATTCATAATATTCAGGTCTAAATTCTTCTATGGATACCATATCGGAATAACCAATCTTCTTTAACGTACTCAATATTGAATCAAGGTCTATAGCACCTTCTCCAGGCCACAATCTGTCTTCATCAACTAGAGAGCCAATAGGGAAATCTTCTGTATCATCAATATGAAGTATAAATATCTTAGACCCATCAGCTTTTTGTAAATCCTCTATTCTTGATCCCATGGCATGAAAATGAAAACAATCCAAAACCAAACCGACATTATCCCTATTTACAGCTTTCACGATATCATATGCCTGTCCAAAAGTATTTATTGTGCATTGAGGATGTCCTACAAATTCTATAGCAAGCCTAATCCCATATTTATCTGCAATATCAGCTAGTTCATTTAATACCTTAACTGAACTTTTCTTGATTTGAGTCTTTGTGAATTTTTGTTCTCCTACAAGTGGAACAACTACTATGTTTTTGCATCCAATCTTCTGTCCAATTTCACACATACATTGCAATTCTTTTTTTATTTCTTGATATTCAGCCACACTTCTATTGTTGAAAAATACTAATGCATTAAATGCAAATGGTTTGATTCTATGAGTTTCAAAAAATCTTGCTAGATCATCAACACTATGATTCTTCAAGTACTCTTTTAATTTATCCATCGTCCTAATTTCAATCAATTCATATCCATGTTTTTCACATAGCTCCAGATCTTTTTCTAATGTTGATTTTTTCATAGTCGTTGCTTCATTAAAACATATTTTCATATTTCCCCTCCATATTTATTTTTTATTTTTAAAATTCAATACATACATACTAACAACTATACTTGCTTCTAAATCCTACAGCTTATCATAAAATTCAGGACGTGTTTTCATAACCACTGGAACTATTCCACGAGTTTGCTGAGCTCTAACACATGCATCTGCAGTCACCGCTGCTGCATAACCATCCCATGCTGAAGGACCAGTTAATTTATTATTATTAACTGAATTTATAAATCCCTGGATTTCAATATCATAAGCATCCTTGAATCTCTTTTTCCAGTCCATGAGAATTTCTACTGATTTTTTTGCCTTGCTCCTCATAAGTATACTAGCAGGCTCAGGCAAAAGAGCTATACCTGTTTCTCCAACTACTTCGCACTTAATATCATATCCATATTGACAGTTGACGAATGCTTCAACATCAATCCTTATACCTTTTTTAGTTTCCATCAGCACAATTTGCGGATCCTGTAGATGGCTTAGTGCATACTTAGTCTTTCTTGGATAAAGTACCTGAACTGAAACATAATCATCATCCAGAAGCCACCTTAGTATATCGATTTCATGAATTACAGTATCTGTAATTGCCATATCGGTAGTATATTTATCATCAACTTCAGGAGCATGATGTGCACAATGTACTATTAATGGTTGTCCAATATTGCCAGAATCAATTATGTCTTTCAATTGATTGTATCCCTTGTCATAATGTCTCATAAAACCTACTTGTACCAGTCTCTTGCCATATTTTACTTCAGCATCGACAATTCTCATGCAACCATCTGCTGTAGCAGCTAATGGTTTTTCACAAAAAACATATTTGCCAGCATCAATTGCCGCTAGAACAGATTCCTCATGTGCAGGTCCCCAGGATGTTACAATTACTGCATCGACATCTGGAGATTTAATAAGTTCATTTCCATTTTCATATATCTCGGCATTCAGGTTTTCAACTTTAACAACTTCTTTCGCATGATCCTTGTTTATATCAGTTACAGCCACAATTTCAGCCCCAGACAACACATTTGTTATTCGGTGAATATGCTCCTGTCCAATCGCACCTGTTCCAATAACACCTATTTTTAAAGTCATAATTTTTCCTCCCTGTATTTATATAAATATTTTTATAACTAACTAAAATCCTATTTTATCTGCTATATATTTTCTTCCTTTTAATGCATATTCAAAAGGATTTGCCTTGGCTGGATCTTGTTCCGCCTCGACTAACATCCATCCTTCATAATTATTTTCAGATAAAACTTTAAATATTGGTTCAAAATCTATAAATCCATCCCCGGGCACTGTAAATGCACCCAATCTGACTCCCTTCAAGAAACTTAGCTTGTCTTTTTTTACCTTCTGTGCTATCTCAGGTCGTATATCTTTCAAATGTACATGTTTTATTCTATTTGCATATTTCCTTGCTATTGCTACAGGATCTTCACTTGAATATACTAAATGACCAGTATCAAATAACAAGTACACCAATTTACCATCAGTCATATCCATAAGCTTGTTTATTTCATCTGTAGTCTGAACTACAGTCCCCATATGATGGTGGTAAACTAATTTCATATCCTTTTCTTCTGCAAGCTCTCCCAATTTGTTAAGACCATTTGCCAGTATCCTCCACTCTTCTTCATTCATATGATATTTACCCTCAAATATAGGAGTATCCATTTGCCCTTGTATACTGTGCCCCTGTTCTGAAACAACAATTACTTTAGCTCCCATAGCATGTAGAAAATCTCTATGTTCAATAAATGCCTTTTCCGTTTCCTCATATGGTTTAGTTGTTAAAAATGCACTAAACCATGCACTAGCTATTTGTAATCCTCTTAAATCGAGTGCTTTTTTCAAAGCTTTTATATCTTTGGGATACTTATTTCCCACTTCAGTACCTTTGAAGCCTGCTAATGCCATTTCACTTATAGCTTGTTCAAAAGTATTTTCCTTTCCTAAATCCGGCATATCATCATTGGTCCAGCCTATAGGACAGATTCCTATTTTAACTTTATCCTTACTAAACATTTATAACTCCTCCTAAATATTACAACAAATTCTAGTATTTTATATTAAATTTCACTTCAAATTTAATAATTAACTATTCAAGAGTTCTTTTGATATTCTATCTTTGGCCTCAAGTGCAAGCCTGGACATTCTTTCAGGATATCCAAAGAGAGAAACACAGGCAATAGTATCTTCTTTCTTTCCAAAATTCATTGAGCGAAGCTGTCTAAAAAAGGCATCAAAGTCAACTTCCCCTTCTCCTATCCCCAAATGTTGGTGAATTGTAGCGTTCACCCCAGGAGGATTTACAATATAACGGCAGTCCTTCGTATGGTTCATTGTATCAGCTACTATAACATGAGAAAGATCATCTCCTGCATATGCAAGCATTTTCCTTATATCACCAACACCATCATCATAAAAGAATGTATGTGCAGCGCAGTACAAATACTTTACATTGTCACTACGCAGAGATTTTACCATGTCAACGGTTTCATAGTTATTCTCGCAAAAATCATATGGATGTGACTGTATGTCTACTCTTATTCCTTCACGCTCTAGAATTGGAAGTAATTCTTCCATAGAACGATACCACATTTCCTCACAAATTTCCGGTTGATTAGGATCTCCGGAAAGCTCTGTATTAATAACGTTAACATCTAACTCAACAGCAATCTCAATAGCCCTTTTCCAATTTCGGACTGCCGCTTCACGGCGTTCTTCATCAGGACCTGACCAACGATAGATTGGAATCATGGAAGAAATCCTAACTCCTGTTTCCCGAAGTGCATCCTTATATTCTTTAATAATTTCTCTACTTGCTTTGGGATGTTTATAAAACGGTAAAATATGTGGGTGCGGGGATTGTTCAATATATTCAAAACCCCAGTCTGCAACCTGATGAACCATCTCCGCAACAGACATATTCTGCTTAAAAAGTACATCTGGATCAAATGCAATTTTCATAACTTGATACCTCCTGAATTATAAATTTGAATTATAAGTTTATTATATATAATTGTCATATCTGTTTGTTAAATTATGATTATTTTATGATTAAATATTATCACTTTCAGGTTATAAATGTCAATATGTTTTATCAAATATAAGCATAATATTTGCAATATATATTTCTAATTAATAAATTACTATACTTAAATCAGAAATTAAATATGAGTTTTGCGGAATTGTTTTGGAGAACAGCCTACTTTCTGTATAAATAAATTAATAAAGCTCCCTGTATTTTTATAACCTACACGAAAAGCAATCTCTTCAATTGAAAACGATGTAGTTTTCAATAATACTTTGGCTGTATCCAGACGAGTACTAATCACATATTCTATGGGAGAATAACCTGTTTCAGTTTTAAAAATATGAGAAAAGTAATAAGTGCTTAAATTTGTAATACTGGCAAGATCTTCAAGTAAAATTTTTCTGCCAACGTTATTGCGTATATAATTTACAGCTGTATTTACAGGCGAGCATTGAGTGTTGTCTTGATTTATTTTGATAGTCAAAGTACACAACATCTCATAAATAATCAGAGAAATTTCGGAAGATGATAAAACCTTACCACCTTCATATCCTTTTACTATTTGATATAGCAATTCACCAATAGTAACTATATTTTTCCCCTGAAATACAATTCCACGTTGATTCATAATATACTGACATAGGTCATGAGAATTCACTCCGTCAAAATGAATATATAGAAATTCCAGTCCATTTGAAGCACGATAATAATGTGGCTCCTGACAGTCAATTAATACTACATTTCCCTTTCCAGCTGTATAACAATGTTCCTTATATTCTAATATCAGCTCACCTTTTCGAACATATACCAATAATATATACGGGAAAAAATCACGCTTTATAAAATACTTCTGGGTACAAAAATAATGTCCACACCAGATTAGATAAAAATAAAACTTTTTTGCAGTTTGAGATGGGGTAAAGGAAAAACAAGAAGAATTGGATAGAACTCCAGGATCAATACTTTTCATATATATTCCTCCAAAGATTTATTTAGTATAAAATTATAAAATTATAAATATTTTCAAAAAAAGTATAATATAAAATGCCTAACATAACAAGATACATGAATAACACAGCAAGATACAATATTTACGTATTTTTATATCTAGATTACACTATAAGTGTCTTATTGAAAACGACAACAATAAATTATAGGAGGATGATTTCTTATGTTAAACGGAGAGAAAAAAATAGAAAGTCCCCTTCGTTGGGGAATGGTAGGTGGTGGTAGAACAGGAAATGTTGGATACAAGCATCGTCTAGGTGCTCTCAGAGATAATACAGCATTCCAGTTGTTAGCAGGTGCATTCGACATAGATCCATCTAGAGGCAAAGATTTTGGTACAAACCTTGGGGTTGATCCTAAACGATGCTATCCAGATTACAAAACAATGTTCGAGGAAGAAGTTAAACGTAAAGATGGCATTGAGGTGGTTTCTATTGCTACACCAAATGCAACACACTACGAAATTTGTAAGGCAGCTCTCAACGCTGGGTTACATGTAATCTGTGAAAAGCCATTATTTTTTGAAGTAGAACAGGGAGAAGAAATTAAAGCTCTTGCAGAGAAGAAAGGAAAAATTGTCGGAGTAACTTATGGATTTTCTGGCAGCCAATTATTGCTTCAAATGCGTTCCATGGTTCAAAATGGGAATCTAGGAGAAATTCACATGGTAGAGCTGCAATATACTCATGGTTTTGGATGTGACTTTGAAGCAGATAAAATTAACGAAGGTCAAAAATGGAGAGTAAATCCTAAAATAGCAGGCCCATCCTTCGTTTTGGGAGATCTTTCTACACACACCTATTATATGTCACAGTTAATTTGCCCAGACATGAAAATAAAACAAGTACTTTGTGACCGTCAAAGCTTTGTTAAAAGCCGCAAACCGTTAGAAGATAACGCATACTGTCTTATGAGATATAATAATGGTGCAGTAGGGAGAATGTGGGTATCAGCAGTAAATGCAGGCTGTATAGATGGTCATCGAATCCGTATTGTAGGATCTAAAGCCAGTGTAGAATTTAGAGATAACCAGCCAAATGAGTTATTATATGAAGTTCAGGGCAAACCAATTCAAAAACTTATTCGGGCAATGCCTTACCTTTATGATGAATGTAATGCTGATGAACGTTTAGGTGCACTTCATGCAGAAGGTCTTCCAGAATCATGGGCAAATATATACTTGAAATTTGCCATTGCTATTGATGCTAAAAAACATAATGATGAACAAACTTTAAAAAATTTAGTATATCCAGATATTGATGCTGGAATCAACGGCATTCGTTGGGTTCAAAACTGTGTTAAATCAGCTAATGCCGGGGGCATATGGGTAGATTTTAAATAACTTTGGAATAAATCATGGACATATTAATTAAAGCAATTTAAAATTTGGAGGTGTTCTTATGAAATTATCATATTGTACAGATAGTATGGGTAATCTTGCTTTTGCAGAAATGTTGGACAAAGTATCAGAATTCGGAATACACTATGTAGAAATGGCAACAGGCGGATGGTCTCCCGCACCGCATATAAATCTTGATGAGCTTCTTGAAAACGATTCATTGCGGGAAAAATTTACAGCGGCACTAAAAAAGAGGAATATTGAAATTTGTGCACTTAACTGTTCAGGTAATCCATTGGACCCTGGTGAACTTGGAAGACAACATAGATCCATTACAGAGAAGACTATGAAACTTGCCAAACTTCTTGGAGTCAAGAAAATTGTCATGATGAGCGGACTTCCAGCTGCCAGTCCCGAAGATAAAATACCTAATTGGATAACATACACTGTAAGCTGGCCTGAATCACTTCAAGATATTTTAGACTATCAGTGGAATGAAGTAGCAATTCCTTATTGGAAGGAACTTGTTAAAAAAGCTGAAGAGTGTGGTGTTGGAAAAATTGCATTAGAAAATTTCAGTTCCCAACTAGTGTACAATCCAGAGACCTTATTCAAATTACGTAATGCAGTTGGACCAATGGTGGGATTAAATTTAGATCCAAGTCATTTATTGTGGATGGGAGCAGATCCAATTGCCTCTGCAAGAGAACTTGGTGATGCTATTTATCATGTACATGGAAAAGACGTTAGAATGGAACGTGGAATCGTAGATACCAATGGCATTATGGAGACAAAAGTTGTTACTGATGTGGCATCGAGAGCATGGAATTACGTAGCAGTAGGCTGCGGACATGACCTTCAGTGGTGGAAGGAATTCTTTTCAGTTTTAAAGATGGTAGGTTATGATGGTCCTGTTTCACTTGAAATGGAAGATTTAACAATGTCTGTAGAAGCTGGAATTAAAACATCTGTTGATGCATTGAAGCAAACAATCAGCCAGTAAAATAGAATTATAACTTTTAATTATGATGACAGTCACAGATTACTCAAAAACAAGTATGGTGTTACAGAGCCAATTATTTGGTTCTGTAACGCCCTTAAAATCATAAGAAACAACTCCTTTTAATATCCTACACTTTTCAAATAATTGAAACTTTCTGATACATCGCCCAAACTTGTCCTTGAATTTCTAGGATCCCTCTCCTGTTCTATCGTAATCCAACCTTGATAATCAATTTTGCTTAAAAGTCTATTTATACTACTATAGTCAATAATCCCTTTTCCTATCGGGCACATTACCCCTTTAGCACAAGCATCAAAGAAATCTATTTTCTTATTCATCATTTGATCATATATTTTTTTATCAATATCTTTGAAGTGAATATAATCTAATCTATCTATATTGTTTCTAATCCATTCTACTGCATCCATACCTGAATAATAAAGATGACCTGTATCTAAACAAAGACCGGCAATATCATACGGAATATCGTTAAGCATCTGTTTTATTTCATCTTCAAATTCTATATATCCTCCTGCATGAGGGTGGACAACAGGTCTGACTCCATATTTTTTCCAGGCTAACTTCGAAATTGCTCTAATATTCTCTATCATTCCATACCATTTCTGTTTAGATAAACGGGGAGCTTTATTGTAATGTCCTGCTAAAAAACTGCGTTCCTTATGACCAAAATCCATAATAGTAAGATATGGTGTCTTAAAATGCTGCTTCTGTGATTTATAGTCACACGGAAGCTTAGTAATTAAACTGCATATATCATCAGTCATTTTCAGAAGCATATCTTTATTTTCTTGACTTACCAGATCATCAAATATAGTTCCTGCAATTACAGTAAGGCCATTTATTTCCAACTCTCTTTTCACTATATCTATATCTAAAGGAAGATACCCGTAGGGTCCTAATTCTATACCCTTATATCCTGCTTCTACAGCTTCTTTTAGTACAAGTTTCCAATCTGGAAGATATGGATTCTTAACATCATCTACGCCCCAACAACATGGACCGATTCCTATTCTAATACTCATATTAAAACCTCCCTATATAACAATAAAATTAATAGGTCACTATAGATACCAACAAAACATATGCTAAAGCCAAAGGAACTGCTGCAAATTTTTCACTTTGCAAAAGTCCCTTTAACTAATATTGACGTGCCTCACCAAGATTTTTCTTTATTACACTTTCATACACATCATGAATTCTCTTGCTCCTGGATACCTGAGCCAACCCTACTCTCCACCAGGAGCCATATTTATGGACCATGGTTTTTGGCAATACTTTTATGTCTATAAGTGTAGATAACTTTTGTTTTTTTGAATCTACTATTGCTTCTTTCAATTCCTCTATTGTCTTTACAATATAGGTCTTGCATCCATAGGAAGCCGCATTCATGGCAAAATTCATTGGGACAAGACCTCCATCCAGCTTTCCGGTTTTTGGATTCCTGAATCTGAATTCTGTTCCAAAACTGTTCATTCCATGTTCCATCTCAAGGTTGTTTATACATCCAAAAGCCATGTTGTCAAACAATACTACATTTATCTTTTTCCCTTCCTGAATAGAGGTTGGAAGTTCAGAATGGAGCATCATATAAGAACCATCTCCAACAAATGCATAAACTTCCCTGTCAGGTTCTGCAAGTTTTACACCCAGTGATGCATTTACTTCATATCCCATGCATGAAAATCCATATTCTACATGATAGGTATTGACACCCTTTGGTCTCCATATTCTCTGCAGATCTCCAGGCAAACTTCCTGATGCACCAACTACAATATCATCATTAGCAAGCATTTCATTAAAGACTCCTACAACTCTTGATTGTGTGAGGCATGAACCGGTTATTTCCCTGAACTCTTCAAATACTGACGGGTCAAGATGGTCCTGTATTTCAGGTACAAAATCCTTGCTTGTGTACTCTGTACTATATACTCTCTTTACTTCTGCATTCAGTTTATCCCTGGCTTCTTCTATTTCATTTTTGTATGAGGATTTATATTCAGTTTTTTCAAGTTCATTTGTCAAATCTTCCAATGCCGCTTTAGCATCGGCAACGACCTTAATCCCGTCCAACTTATAGGCATCAAATTCCGCTATATTTATATTGAGGAAACTGACTTCAGGATTTTGAAACAGCCATTTTGATGATGTTGTAAAATCCGTATATCTTGTACCAACACCAATTATAAGATCTGCTTTTTTGGCAATCATATTAGAAGCCAGACTTCCTGTTTCCCCTATTCCACCAAGATTCAATTTATGATCCCACACTATTGCACTTTTGCCGGCCTGAGTCTCTCCAAATGGTATGCTGAATTTTTCTGCAAAGTTTTTAAAGGCCTCTGCAGCTTCAGAATATTTTACTCCACCACCGCATACAAGCATAGGCTTCTTTTTCTTCAATATAAGTTCAACTGCATCTTTTATCATTTGTTTTGTTGCAGGTCTTCTTTCTATTCTGTGTACCCTTTTCTGAAAAAAATACTCTGGATAATCATATGCTTCACCTTCAACATCCTGAGGCAGAGCTATGGTAACCGCTCCTGTATTTTCAGGATCTGTTAAAACTCTCATTGCATTTATACAAGCTGTCATAAGCTGTTCAGGTCTTGAAATTCTATCCCAATATTTGCTTACAGCCTTAAAAGCATCATTTGTACTTATTGTAAGATTGTTGAATTGCTCCATCTGCTGCAGTACTGGATCAGGCTGTCTTGTAGCATATACATCCCCTGGGAGAAACAAAACGGGTATTCTGTTTGCGCTTGCTGTAGCAGCTGCTGTTACCATGTTTGCAGCACCAGGGCCAACCGATGATGTACATGCATATATCTGTTTTCTCAATTTTTGTTTTGCAAATCCTATGGCAGCATGGGACATTCCCTGCTCATTTCTGCCCTGATGTACTATTAAATCCCCAGGATCTTCCTCCAATGCCTGTCCAAGTCCTACTACATTTCCATGTCCGAAAATCGTAAATATTCCTTTGACGAATTTAGTTTCAATACCATCAAATTCAACATATTGATTGTCAAGAAATTTCACCAGTGCCTGTGCAACCGTAAGTCTTACTTTTTTCATACTTTAACCTCCCTCTCACTTTTCAGGCCATATTTTTACATCTTTTTCCCATAACCATTTATGTTCTTCAACATCAATTCTATCTGTCCAAGGGTTATCTTTAAGATGTCTTATCATCCAACAGTAATACATGGCATATCCAGGTGCTGAAGTCTGAGGATGAACATCTCCCCCATGAATGGCAACATAGCTGTTGTCCGATATTTTATGGGCATCATCTCCAGTAAGGCATAATCCCAAGCCCTGAGGTTTGTTGAATTTATAATAATAAACTTCCGGCTGCGGGTGATAATGTGGAGGATAACTTGACCACTTTCCAGGGAAAGTAATAACCTCACCCATTACCATATTGGAATAAGGAGCATTATGATAGTCAAATACAGTTCTGACGGTCCTTCTTGCAGTGTCATTCCATACTCCCTTGCCAAATATATCACTTTGGCAATCTTTTGGAGAATACAATTTTGAAGTAAAATCATTTCTGTTTTCAGCAGCCTGAAATATTATTTCACTTTCTTCCAGAGCCTTTACTGTTACTTTCACACCATGTGGAACATGAATACACCAGGGATTTTCATCAAATACTGAATGTCTCTCCATAATTTGTCTATTGCCCAGCCAGCCTACTTCAATTTTGCCCTTTAAAAGAAGAACAGCCATTTCCTTATTATTTTCTTCATAAAATTCTTCTGAATTTTTTTCGATCCTGTTTACTGAAATGTCCATAAGCATTTCTTTATGCGGGCCGTTTACTCCACATATTTTATTTTCACCAAATTTTAGAGAACCCAAATTACCAAATTCACTTAAACTCATATACTAATTCCTCCCAATCTTAATTTCTTGCCACCATTTCACCATATTCAGCTTTTTCTTTTTCTATAAATTTTTTTATTTCTTCAACTTTAGGCATTGCATCTGAACAGCTGTGGCTTGCAACAAGCATTGCAGCTGAAGCACTTCCAAACTCAAGAGCATCTATTATGTCCCATCCTTCAAGAAGTCCATATATGAAGGCTGACCCATAGGCATCCCCACCTCCAAAGGATTTCATCAGTTTAACAGGAAACGGCTTGATGCTGTATTTTTTCCCGTCTTCCGTATAGGCTGTAGATCCATCCTTGCCATGCTTTATAACAACTATCTTGTTTCCATATCCAATCCACCTGTCTGCTGTATCAATATCACTGCTGTTTTTTGCAACAAGACCTTCCATAAGGTCAAATTCTTCTCTGGAGCCTATCACCAGATCACTGTTTTTCCCCACCATGGAATAATAAATTGCTATTTCATCTTTATTTCTCCAATTATACTTTCTATAATCTATATCAAAGACTACAACTGTATTATGTTTTTTCGCATATTCCATCGCTTTAAGAGCAGCTTCTCTGGAAGGACTTTGGGCAAGAGCTGTCCCTGATATGGAAATTGCTTTTGCATTCTTGATATAGTTCTCGTCAATTTCATCTACATTCAGACTTAAATCTGCAATACTATTTCTATACATCAATATACTGCTTTCTGTAGGACTGAGTATTTCAGTAAAAGTAAGCCCTAGAGACTCACCATTTTTTGCCCTATAAATTTGTGAGGTATCTATACCTTCCCTTTTAAAATAGTCAATAATAAAGTCCCCAAATCTATCATCTGATACTTTGCCTATAAATCCAACTTTTTTCCCAAGTCTGGCAAGCCCTACAGCTACATTTGCAGGAGATCCTCCAAGGTATTTCTTGAAAGTTACACTTTCCGCCAAAGTTCTGTTTATTTCTACCGGATTTAAATCTATAGTTGCCCTTCCCAAAGGTACAACATCAAATTTTCTGCTATTGTCAAATTCAATATACTGCATTTTATCTCTCCCCCTAGGCTTTATTATTGCTTCCGAAAATTTTTATATGCTTTCTAACATTCAAATATGCACCTTCTATTTCAGCTTCATGGAGCCTGAAATAGTCTATATACTCCTCTTTT